>JAZFYO010000150.1:0-2277 GCA_036443615.1 Binatia bacterium
CACTTGGATATGCTTCGGTCGGGCAGGGTGGATGCAATGATGTCTTTTCCGCCGTTCTCCCAACAACTTGAGCAGGAGGGTTATCCGGCCCTGCTGGACCCCAAGGCGTTATTTCCCGGCGGGCGGCCCGATAAGGTCACGGTGGCAACCAGCAGGACCATCGAGAAGCGTGGGGAAGAGCTGCGGGCTTATTTTCGAGGCATCATCCGCGCGTTCTGGTTTATGCGGGATGTGTCTAACTTTGAATACCTCAGGAGTCTCGAATCCCGCCTTCGTGAGAGCAGCCACAACGATGACGAGCGCAGACTCTCTATCGTGACAGGTCTTGAGAAAGTGGAAGGGTGGGCGCTGCCAATCAATGGCGGCGTTTCTCCCCAGGCACTGGGGCGAGTGATCAAGGAGATGGTGGAAACGGGCGAGCTTGACCGCTCGATCCCGGTTGAGGAAGTCCTGCGTGATAGTCCAGTCACGGATGCTTACCGGGAAGTGAGCGGACGGCCTGAACTGCAGCCGGCCTTGCAAAAAGTGCTAGCAGTGGTTGCGAAGTATGGATTTTAGCTTACAGCTGGACGAATCGACAACCGGCTCAAACGAATAAAGATAACATTGTAAAGTGACGGTATGTTCTCCAGCAGAATTCTTATGAGGCGGTAGTTCTCAGTTGGAATGCGTAGTTCTTGAATAAGAGATCAGGAGGGAATTCATGGGCCTTTACTACGTTCAAAAGCTCCTTTTCAATCTTTACAACGACCTTGAGCTTCGTAAAAGCTACAAGTCGAATCCGAAAGAAGTCCTCAAAGGATATGACCTTGCAGATTCGGAGATCAAGGCATTATTAAACCTTGACGTTGGAACCCTATACCGATTGGGATCTCATACGTTCCTGCTCTGGCAATTTGGTCGAATAATGGACGTGAAGCCGGAAGTTTACTTTAAGCAGATACGAGGAGGATAAGAGAGATATGGCTGAGATCGTATTAGGCCTTGCGGCCCCACATAATCCCAATATTACATCCAGGCCTGAAACTATGACCGATGATGTAAAACATCAGGTTTTTACGGCATTCAATCGTCTGCAAAAGGCCCTTTCCCAGGCCTCTCCCGACACACTGGTGGTTTTGACCAGCGATCACCTGACCAACTTTTTTTATCATAATGTTCCCATGTTCTGTATCGCCGTTTCGGATACTTGCGTAGGTCCTGCTCCTAAAGAGATCCCGGAGCTGCGTATTCCCCGGTCCACCGTTAAAGTCAATACATCCATTGCGAAGGGGCTGCTCCATTACGGGATCGAACATGAGATAGACTTCTCCTTTTCAGAAGAGATGATTCTGGATCATGCCTATATGGTTCCACTCAGCCTCCTAACCCCTCACATGGATCTACCAATCGTGCCGGTCCACATCAACACCTACTGTCCACCTCGTCCTACGGCCCGCAGGTGCTATAAGTTGGGTCAGCAGCTGGGCAACTTTATCCGTGATCAGCAGAAGGGAAAGGTCGCTGTTCTTGCCAGTGGCAGCTTTTCCGGGGACATTGGAGGCCCAAAAATGGGCTCGGTGGATGTTCCCTTTGACATGCAATTCCTCGATCTGGTAAAGGAGGGCAAGGCAGAGGAGATGGTGCGCAGGACAACCCCTGAAGTGCTCGAGCAGGCGGGAGTGGCCAACGAGCTTCTCATTTATGCAGCCTTACTCGGCGTAGTCGGAACCCTTAAGCCATCCTTCACGGATTATATTTGCGGAGAGAGATGGTCGACGGCTGCAACTTTGGCAGTCTGGAACCCAAAATAGCCAATAAAGTAATCAACATTTTTTTAATAGAAAGGGGAACTCACCATGAATTCTAAGAAACTCGAAAATTATTTAACAGGGCCAAAATGGGTCGTAATGGGAGCGCTTCTGCTGGGAATAGCATTGGCCCCGCGAGTCTCGGCCGCATCGTCCCTGAATGAGTTGATCGCTGCGGCAAAGAAAGAGGGATCTTTAAGTGCCTCTGTCATCTCGAGCATGCACGGGAAAACGACTGCGAAGCTCATCCCCGCATTTAAAAAGCGGTTTGGACTGGACATCGAGGTAACCCTCACGGGAGTGCGCAGTACCAGCCACTACGGCAGGGCGGCTGCTGCAACACGAGCGGGAGCGCCGCCGACGTACGATGCGATAGAGGGCTCCGAGTTGAGCAACGTGCAATTGATCGGGGTAGGTGGGACACAGAAGATTGACGGATGGGAGTCCCTCCTTAAGGAGATACACCCGTTGGTGGGTTCAGGAAAGG
>JAZFYO010000151.1:0-3102 GCA_036443615.1 Binatia bacterium
GGTCTTGATGGTACCGATGTCGTCGTAGCTCTCCTCTCCTTCCACCACGGGCACGTCCGAGAGGCTTAGGTCGTTGTACGCCAACTCGGTGAAAAGGATATACTCATCCGCCTCGACCGAGTTCTTAAGCAATCGATGGATGACGATGGGGCCGGTTCCGGTGAGCTCCTGGTGACCCCTGACCTGATAGAAGGCTGCCCGACCACTGTGAACAACCACCTTGAGTTTCAACGCCTCTATGTTGATGCAGGCCGTGCAGCTGCAAACCTTATGGATCGTCAGCTCGGAAAGCTTGTTTGAGAAAACCCTGAAAAAGGTCATCATATTGATGACGAGGTCCTTAGACACTTGTTCCCAGGGCTGGTCACCATCGTCCTTGATGGCGTACAAGAAAAGGGCATCCCCTTCGATTCTAATCAACTGCAGGGGAAAATCGACTTCGTCCAGCAAAGTGGTAATGAGTTCTCGGATGATCATCTGACTGTGGGAGATATCTTTTTCGTTGGAGAAGATAAACTTAGTGTAGCCGGATATATCGGCGATGAAGAAGACCGCGTGTTTTTCAACATCATTCATTTCAGACTCTTCTCATTCGACCAGCCGCGCGTCGCTGTCCCTTAATTTTTGGGCCAGGACTTGGAGCAGCCTTATTCCGACCTGAGGGTGCCGCTCAAGCTGGGTAAGGAACACCCATCGGTAGATACCCAAGCACTCAACCTCGTCCACCGCCCGTACGGATGCCGTCCTGGGCCATTCTCCGAGAAGCGCCATCTCTCCGAAAACTTCTCCGGCGCCTAACCGGTTAACTGTACGTTCATGCTCGGTGCCTAGCGCTTTCACCGCCTCCACGTTGCCTGAGATAATTGCGTACATCCCATTGCCGGTACGGCCCTCTTCGACGATCAACTCGCCGGGACCAAAACTCTTTTGAAAAGTGAAACTTGATACTGCCTCGAGCTGCTGATCGTCTAATCCAGAGAATAACCACACTTGCCGTAGTACATCCGATGTTGACACGGTGCTGCCTCTTAAACTCATTGCTGTTGAAGTACGGAGAAGGGGGAAAACGCTACTTGGGCTCCGGCACATTTAACTGGTTCGCGCTGGTTGCCATGCAGCCAAGTAGGGTACGACGCCTGCTTTCACAACCAGTCATGTGTCCGAGAAACCAATATCCTTGTGGCTACCGTCGCAGAGAGGTTTTTTTGCTGAAGCCCCGCAACGGCACAGCGTGACCCGGTTACGGGTCTCAAGGGGCTGCCAATCAGACCGCTCCACCGGTATGCCTCCAGTGATCCACAGCGGCCCGTCGGGAATGATGGCTACCTCCTTTGGAAGGACCGGCTCTATGATCTCTCCGCCGGGCTCCAGGGTGTAGGCTAGGGTCCCCGAAGGGCACCGATCAATCATGGCAATGATTTCGGCTAGCACCTGGCTGTCGTTGCTTTCCGACCTCATCTTCCAGATGTTGGTGATCCGGTTGCCACAAAATCCGGAGTGCACGCAAATTGAATGGTCATCCTCGATGAGGATCTTGGGGCTTTCGAAGGTCTCCCGGCGAGCAGAGATCGGCCCAGTATCTGCCGCTTCAGTTCCATCGAACTCTACTTTAGTATGGGTCCCGTCACAGAATGGCTTATTGCTAGATTTCCCACAACGGCACAGGCGATAGACATCTCTAGTGCTCACATCGGTTTCTTTTTGCCAGTCGAGTGGTTCGCCATACTCTGACATTACCTGCTTCTTGCGAACCAGGGGAATCCCGCCCCGAACAATATATGGGCCATCCGTGCGAACGGTGATCGACTGTGTTTCGTCTGTCATTACATCTTCCAATTCGAATTTTTCTGACTCATACCCTTCCCTTCCACTATAATACTATTTCAAGAAGATTCTCCCCGCAAGACGGCTGCACCGCTCCCCTTGCGGCTCTCGCCGCCGGCCGGTAGTATGGGCTTCTCCGGCAACCTAATTACGCCCCATCGGAGTCATCATGCATCTGCGAGTCCTTGGTGCTCACAACATGGAGAGCAAAGATACTCGAATGGAATGCCACCTTATCGATGGCGTGTTAGCCCTGGACGCTGGGAGCTTGGCCAGGGCGTTGAGCTTTGAGGAGCAGCGGGGGGTTCGCGCCGTGCTGCTGTCCCATAGGCATTTCGACCACCTCCGAGACTTACTACCCTTGGGTATTACCCTGTGGAATACTGGTCTCACGGTGGATGTGTATGGGATCAAGGACACCATCGAGCATGTGACTGACAGACTGATGGACGGGAAGCTGTACCCGGATTTCCTCAATTTGCCAAGTCTCGCAAACCCGGTTTTTCGTCTTCATGCCGTCGAATTGCTTCGTGAGTTTAGCGTGCTGGACTACATCGTGATGGCCGTACCGGTTCCTCATGCAGTACCCGCAGTTGGGTTTCAAATTTCTAACTCCGGGTCCCGGTTATTTTACACTGGGGACGCAGGCCAAGGATTAGCCGACGCTTGGGAGCACGTTGACCCGGAGGTACTCCTTACAGAGGTGACCTTCGGAAACGATGATGAAGAACGGGCTCTGCTGGTGGGTCATTTGACTCCGCGATTTTTGGAAGAGGCTCTAACGGCTTTTAGGGACAGGCGCGGATACCTCCCCAAAGTGATCGTTACGCACCTAAACCCGCCCTGGGAGGCGGAAATTCGCCGAGAGTTGCAACCTATTGCCTCGAAACTAGGAGTTGAGATAATTGTTTCGTGGGCAGACATGGAGGCGGAAGTCTAGTCCGGGCCGAGCTGGCCTGGACCTGCTGCGACTACGCCGACACGCTGCTGCAGCGCAACAAGCCAGGCGATCGGGAGAAGGCCATGTCCCTGCTGGACGAGTCTCTGGCCATCTCCAGCGAGCTGGGCATGCGGCCTTTGATGGAGCGGGTGCTGTCTAGGCGAGAGATACTCGGAGCCTAGCTACGGTGTACCGCTCATCTCCAAAAAGAAGTCCTTTTAGAGCCCCTGAATTCGCCCCAATTCTAGCTACCCTGCATGAGCGCTCGGGTAATAAGTTCAGTAACTCCGAGACTTCGGCCCCAGGACGGACCGTACGGGTACTCCGCAACCTCTACA
>JAZFYO010000152.1:0-5460 GCA_036443615.1 Binatia bacterium
TGCGGATTGATGCCGAGAATGACCCCCTTCATCGTCCCGACGAAAGGGTCCCTGTAGCCAAAATCGGTGGTCAAGGTAATCAGTCCCGTCGTCATGCCTGTTTGAAACTCACTCTAACGGAAAAGCCGGGGTGGGTAAAGTCGCAGTGGATGAGGTCAGGCGATAGGTTTCGGTCTCTTTTAACCGAGCTGGCGCGAGGGGTGGTCTGCGTCTGCCCGCATGGAGAGGGTCAGCGCACCGGCTACCATTATCGCGCCGGCGAGCTGCAGCGGCGTCAAGCGCTCGCCCAACACAACCGCCGCCGCGAGGATCGAAATCAGCGGCTCGAGATTCATCATCAACGCAGTCGGCACAGGGCCGACAAACTGGATGGCCGTGAACATCGCCAGAACTCCCACAGCAAAGCCGAAGGTAGCGCCGCTAAGGCCGATCCATCCAGTAGTCTCATTCGGTGGGGTAATCCCGCCGGCAATCCACAGGATTCCCGTTATCAGTACAACACTGCCGGTGTTCATGTATAAGGTGAACGTAAAGACACCCTGTTCGGCGATCAACCGCTTGCTGAGAATAAGAGTCAGTGCCGTGCCGATAGCGGCTAGAAAGGACAGAGCTATTCCACGCCAGTCAAGACCATGGATAGAGGGGCTCAGGGCAATGGCGAGCCCGGCAAAAGCGAGCAGGAAGGCCCCAACCCGCGCAGGTCCGAGCCGTGCTCCTTCTGTAATAACTGAGGCCGCGGCCACCATCAACGGAAAGGTATAGAAGATCAACGCAGCGAGGCTGACGGGTATGAAGAAAACGGACCAGAGATAGCTGGTCGGGCCGAGAAACCAAACGACGGTCACGCATAGGGTTAGAGGCCAGGTCTGGCGCGGTATGATGGTGGTCCGGTGGGCCAGCCTGATGATGAGGCCCGTGGTGACGGCGCAGAATAGAAAACGACTCCCGATTACGGTGAACGGGTCGCTGCCCCCGTCGTAGGCCAAGCGCGCGAGTGTGGTATTGACTCCCAAAAAGGTGGCTGCGATCAACCCGCACAGACGGCCGAGTGGAGCCGGCCGGATGAACCTTGCCTTACTGTTCGCCTCAGAGGACATATCGGCGTCACTCACTTATGTCTTCCCTTCAATTTCCCTCTCCGGTGTCATAGGTTAGCCGGCCTTCAGCGGCGGCACGCCGCGCCAGCCGTTGAGAGGGCAGGAGACACAGAGAGGACGTGTGCGGCAGAAGTCCTTTCCGATGTTGACCAGCATGGCGTGGTATTGGTTGAAAAGGGGGACTTCCGGCGAAAGGTGCTCCATAAAGAGCCCTTGAAATTCTTCGTAGCTTTTTTCGTAGGGCATCACGCCGTGGCGCGAGAGGATCCTTTTGGTGTAGGCGTCAATGACAAAAATAGGTTTCTCGGCTGCATAGAGGAGGATGGAATCGGCGGTTTCCGGCCCAGTCCCGTTGATGGAGAGCAGCTCTGCACGCAGGAGCTCAAGGTTTTGGCGCGACATCTTTTTTATGCTCCCGCCGTAGCGGGTTTCGACGAAGGAGATGAAGTTCTTGAGGCGGCGGGCCTTCACGTTGAAGTAACCCGCCGCCTTGATGAGACGGGCCAAGTGCCCGTGAGAGGCGCGGGCTAAGGCCTTAACGCTTAGAGATCGTGCCTCTTTAAGACGGGCGATCGCCTTTTCCACATTCGACCAGGCTGTATTTTGCGTCAGGATGGCACCCACGGAGATCTCTAGGGGAGTCTCTCCCGGCCACCACCGAAGGTCGCCGTAGTGCCGATAGAGACGGCGGTAGACTTGCATAAGTTCATGACGTGAGGAGTTCATTGCCATCAGCGTTCAGCTCTCAGTCTCCTCTGAAAATCATCTATGATTATGCTGATTGCAATCTGCTGATGGCTTGCTGCTCATCCGATCTCTTCTAGGACTGAGGCGAAGAGCAGGGGGACCATGATCTCAAGGTGTCCGGTGAGGTGGTATCCTTTGCCACTTTCCAGCGTCGGGCGTGCGACGACATTGGCGAGGGGACGATAGTGAGGAATAAAGTCGATGTTGACGGTGGTGAGATTGCTCACGGGATGGCCCAGGTTGCGGGCCAAGCTTAGGGCTTTCAAAAATACCTCCGGGAGAATTACCGCAGAGCCGAGGTTTAGGAATACCCCATCTCTCAGAGTGGCAACCACCGATGTGAGGGTGCGGAAATCCTTGAGGCTTCCCGAACCCAGGGCTACTCCGCTCACCCCGGGGTGCATGTGGATGATATCCGTACCGATCCCCACATGCACGGTGACGGGGATGTCCAATTTAGAGCCAGCGGCAAGGATACTCAGCCGTTGATGGGGCAAGTGGCCTTGGAGAATTGCTCTACCAACTGTTTCTCCAATCCCTTGTTGCCGCTCGTAGCCCTTCCTGATGGCATCGTTCAAAAAGAGACCGGTCTCCCGGGCCATTCCGAAGCTCCCATCCTTGAGGCTGGCTGCTACGTCTTCAGAGGTCTCACCCATGAACGCAAGCTCAAAGTCATGGATGATGCCAGCGCCGTTCATGGCCACAGCACTTAAGATCCCCCTTTTCATGAAGTCGATAATCAGGGGGCTTAGTCCAACTTTAATCGGATGGGCACCCATACCCAACAGGATGGTCTTTTTTCTCTTATAGGCATGAGCGATTCTCTGCTTGATCTCTTTAAGATTTTGGGCGGCTAGGACATCGGGAAGCCCGTCGATGAAGGAACGCAGTCGGGCACCCTTTCGAAAAGTCTTGCCTAAATGGGCCTGCTTGACCTTGCTAAGGCGCCTTTTGAGTGGATAGGTTCTGACTTTTGAGAAGTCGAGAGAGCTAAAGGATTTTTTCGCCATGGGACGGAGACCAGTGCAGACTCTAAGGCGCGAAGAGCTTTTGGTCCACCATTTCACAGATTACATGGCCGACGAGAATGTGGGTCTCTTGAACTCGCGCAGTATTTTTGCTCCCGGAGACGCGCAGGAGGTAATCTGCGTTATCGGCCAATTTGCCTCCGTCTCCTCCAGTGAGACCCACGCTGACGATTTTAAGTTTCTTGCAGGCATCAACGGCCGCAAGAACATTTTCTGCGTTACCGCTAGTGGAGATGGCCAGTGCAACGTCCCCCTCCTTCCCTAAGGCCCGCACCTGTTTGGCGAAAATTTCTTTGTAATCATAGTCGTTGGCGATGCTCGTGATCGCCGATGTGTCGGTGGTTAATGCGAGGGCAGGCAAGGGTCGTCTCTCGATGCGGAAGCGGTTGACAAATTCAGCCGCGATATGCTGGGAATCTGCGGCACTCCCCCCGTTGCCGAAGAGCAGGAATTTTTTGCCGTTGCTAAAGGCCGCAGCGAGGAGATCAATCACCGTAACCAGCGTGTTGAGATTTTCCTTGAGAAAGGTCCTTTTTGCCTGAATGCTCTCCTCGAAGGCTTTGATGATAGCATCGTTCATGGCTGGTTCCAAAAAAGGAGATGGCATCTTAGCGGGTAAAAAAGGGAGGTGTCAAGGTGAGGACCTTTTCTGCTCAAGTGTAGATGCAGAGAAATTTGAATTGTTCAATCACAGCACCTTTCCCTCGACGGGATAGCCTTTTTGTAGCCACCCAGGGAATCCCTCGAAGAGAACCTTCATGTTTCGGTAACCTTTTCTGTATAAAATCTGGTAGGCCAAACTGGCCAAGTGGCGAGGGCACGCTCAATAAAGGACGACTGGTTTGTCTCTAGGGATCTCCGCCAGGCGGAGAGGGATTTCCCCTAATGGGATCGAGACCGATCCTTTGATATGGGCTTGTTCATATTCTTGCTGGGTACGGACATCGACGATCGAGGGTTTTTTCTTGTCGATTATATCGTCTACGAGCTGTTCCATCTGGACAAATTGCGGCCGTATCTTGAGGGCCTCTTGGCGTTGGGCATATTGGGGATACAGGTCGGGATTGGCCAGCAAATTCCCAGTATGAATGAATAAGACAACCATTAAGCCTGAGCAAACGCCGTATAAAATCTTCATTATTCCCCCCTGATTAGAGATCACCTCTGAATCTGCTAAATGCCGCCAGCTCTTTCATGGTCGCTACTCCTGAGAAACGGCGGTCATTAATGATCCAGGTCGGATAGAGGCTTCGTCCTGTCCTAAATGTGGGCGCCACACTGGGTCCAAAACTACACCACTATAAACCTAGTGGGCACGGTGAGCAAGAATCCCACAGGTCAGTCCACGGGAGAGAGTGAGGGCTATTGCCCATTTACCGTAAACAGCGTTTTTAAGTCGCGCCTGAGGTGCTGAAGGGCCTTAAGGTCACTGCTGTCATAATAGCCGCGAATCTGCGCCTTATCATCTACGAGCACAAAGCGGGAGCTGTGGATGAAGGCAGTGTCGTTATTCCCCTCGCTGTTGGAAACCGACCCGGCACTCAGACGAAATCCCTGTTGAGCTAGGCGGTAGATATCTTCTTTTTCCCCAGTCAAAAAGAGCCAACGGTCGGGATCGGCCTTAAATCGTTCTGCATAGCGAGACAGGATTTGAGGGGTGTCTCGCTCCGGGTCGATGGTGATTGAAAGCAGCCGGAAGGTTGCTTCGTGATCCAGCTCCCCCTGGAGCTTGGCCATTTCTGCGCTCTGTAAGGGACATGTGTCGGGGCAGCTGGTGTAGATGAAGTTGACGATCCAAATCTTGTCTTGAAGGTCCGACAGGTTAATGGAGATTCCGCTCCTTTCGACCAGGGAGAAGTCTGGGACGATTCCGAAGTCCCCCAATCCCTCAAGCGCCTTTTCTGGCCGTGTGCTGTGCCGAAACCCAACGCCCAACCCATTCCAGAGCGCCGAGGCAATAATTCCAGCCAGACCAATTACACAGAGCGCCCAGAGAAGTTGCCGGAGATGACGGATCCTGTCCTTCATTTCAGTGAACTCGTTGTCTTCCTCCAGGGTTGGTCGCTGACATCATCCCTAGGGTATTTTTCCATTAATCTGACGTCAGTGCAAAGCTTGTGCTTTTTCAGCGCCAGGTTCACTACGTGCACGTCGGCAGCCCCCCCTTATGAAAAGGGTAAGCGGGTCTTCCTTTACCGGGCCAGGAGGGTCCGGAGGTCGGAGATCAGGGTCCGAGCGGGGGTCGGGCCGAAATACTCAGTGGTCACATCTCCCCCCTTGTTTAGGAGGACGAACTTAGCGACAAACCAGACTCGGTAACGGTCCTTGGCCCAGGTGTGGGCCACCGAGATTCGGGAAGGGTTGCCGACGGTGATGTTGGCCTGGTCCGAGAACCGCGACTTCATCTCCTCAACGGTCTCAACAGAGGGGAAGCAGGTGTAACAGAGATCGAGTCCTTCTTATGATCGGGCACCCGACTTCGCTCGGTGTCTTCACTTCTTCATCGGGCTGATCCCCACGATGGCCTTCTGCTCCGCGTCGATGGTGAAGCGAATTTTATCTCCCGGCTGGAGGCCCTGAAGGAGCTT
>JAZFYO010000153.1:0-3363 GCA_036443615.1 Binatia bacterium
TAGCAGAGTCTTTCGGAGCTAATACAGATGAGACGATAGTAGTTGAAGGTCATACTGATGACGTAAAAATCGGGTGGCCATTGCGGGAAAGGTTTCCGAGCAACTGGGAGTTGTCGACAGCTAGATCTGCAACCGTAGTTCGATTTTTGCAGGAAGAGGCGAATATCAAAGCGGAAAGGTTAACCGCTAGCGGGTTCAGTTATTACCGGCCTGTAGCCCCAAACGATACAGAGGAAACACGAAGCCAAAATAGACGGATAGAAATTATTCTTGTTCCGATCCGATAGACAAAAATAAGCGCTCTTCTTCCAACCCCCTCGTACTTCCTCACCTGTCCCTTAGCTGACAACTTACAGCCAACGGCTGATGGCTATTTGCGCTATGCCCTATGCTCTTTTCTCCGTCCGTCGCCTCGCGCCATGCGCTCTGCGCTTTGCTGTTTACTTCCTGGTTGTCTGTAGTCCCCTAGTCAGGGGTCTATGACTTGCTGCCTTCTGCCCCTGCCTACTGTCTTTCTCCCTCTGCCCTTAGCGCTTTGCGCCATGCGCTCTGCTGCCGTCCTCAGTCCTCGATACTCAGTCCTGAGCGCGCCTTGCGCTTAGCGCTCTCGCTTTTCCTCATTCATCCAGGACGGACCGAGATAACGAGAGCGTCAGTGGGCCCCGGTGTGGAGTCCGCTTGCCTGGGCAACGATCTCCTCCACGCTCTTATCCAGGTCGAGTTGCCGGTTGAGGCGCCCTTCGTCGCGGTCCGGTACGAGAGCATAGATCTCAACACGGTTCCCATCAGGGTCGAGGAAATAGCACGAGACGGTGTTCCCCATCTCCTCATAAGCGTGGCTTACGCAGTGATCGATCGGCACGCCCTGCGCCTTGAAGCCCTCGTAGAACGCCTTGACGTCGGCCGGTGTCTCCACCTGCCAGGCGATGTGCGCAAGGATCTTGGCATCCCCCTCGCGTCCCTTGGCCAGAGCGAGCTGGTGGTCATCAAGCTTGGGATCAGGCGTCATGAACACCATACGCCCCGGGTGCTCACGGTATTTAACGAGTCCAACAACGTCTCTGTAAAACGCCACCATTTTGTCCAGGTCGTTAACGTAGAGTACCACGTGACTCAATCCTTTGATCTTTGGCATGTAAGGCCTCCTTAACTCGGTTTACGAATAGTTTATTCGCCCATGCAGGACATCCGTCAATTATGGACTTATCCTGCACAGTCCCTTCCAAGCAGAAAGTATCTATTACGTTGTCTTGTGTCAAATAGTATCGGGGCAAAATTCAATCCGCGTGACTTACTCCGCTATGCACGAAGGAGAGGTAGCCCCTCTTCCAAGCTCACTGAATGAACTATCTCAGGCCCAACAGCTTGAAGTAGAATTTTTCCGATTTTTTCAGAACTTCTTCGGTGAAGATTTCGGATATCTTGTCCGGTGGCGGGATATCCGCATTCTCGAGGGTAGCTCCCTGCTTGGCCAGCCAGACCCCCAGCCTACCCTGTTTGGCCTTTTTGTTTAGAGGAAAATTGGCGCCCACCTTGTCCGTATGCTCGAATTGTCCTTGCGGTGAGGTCATGTAATCAATAAACAACCAGGCAGCCGCCGGGTGAGATGCGTGCTTGGGCACCGACAGGGTACGGTACCCTCCATGAAATTTGGGAAAAGCGATAATGCCGATGGGTGCGTTCTTTAGGGCGAGTCGTACAGGAGGACCGGGTGCTACAAACCAGAAGGCGTCTATCTCGCCGGAGGCAATACGATTAGTCCCGCCTCTATACCCACGAGCCACTAACGGCTTCTGAGCCTTAACGAGTTTCTCAAAGAAGTCGAAAGCCCGCTTCCAGTTTAGCTTCTCTCCCTCTCGCCACAGCCAGGCAAGATTGGCGGGGATCTCTTCACTTGAACGAGAAAGCAGCGTTTTCCCATTCCATCGAGGGTTGAGCATATCCTCCCAGGACCTCGCTACCTCATCGCGAGGTACCAGCTGTGTATTGTAGGCCCCTTGAAATCGAGGGAAGGAGGTCATCGCCACATATAGACCATGTGAAGGTTGGCTGTTCGCAACAAAGTCTTTCAAATGCGGAAAGGTAAACTTTTGCACGATGCCGCGCTGTGCTAGTGTTTCACCTCCGTCGTCACCGACATGGACAACATCAATGCTAGACTTGTTCACACGATTCTCCAAGAAGACTCGATTGATCGTATCTCTCGTGTTGGCAGGTCGCGCCTGGACCCTAATGAAGGGATACCTTTTTCGAAACCCCGTGAACTCATCGCGCCATTGATCGACCTGGCTTCCGGCGAGTACGACCCTTCCCTCTTTTCTTGCCTGAGCGGTCATCTTATCTCGAAGAGACTCGGCTCTTGCTCGAGGCACGACGAATGGTACGGACGCCAAAGAAAAGACGAGGACCAGGGCGATCAGCCTGAAACAAATAAATATCGTTACTCCCACGCGGCAGGTCCTCCTTTTTGAGATCCAATCTGCAATTTTCTTTTACCTGTTTATATTAAGCAAGTATTAAACTTGACTAGACCTCATGGTTACGCGACCCCTACCCTAGACTAGGTCCCGCGCGACTGTCAAGGCTCGTTCGAGTATGTCGAGATGATTCTAAGGCTTTTATCGCCGACAGTAAGAGAGTTGCGTCCCTTTGTTTATTCTGCTGCGAGCCGCCGACTGTCCATTGCTTACTGCTCTTTGCTCTCTTCGCTTAACACTTAACCCCGATCCGAAAAAAGAAACCGTGAAAAATGAACTTTCTCTCTCGTGATTTTCTGTATCATCGTGGGATTTTCAAAACCACCTATAGGGGGACCTGGAATCGGTCTAACGTCTGGCGTCTCGGGCCTTTGTGCCTAGGGTTTCAGCCGTACTTCGCATGGAAAAGAATTTCGGATCGGGGTTAACACCGTTTCTCCTGCCTTCTGCCCACTAACCTTCGCGCTTTGTCCTATGCTCAAACGTTTCGCATTATCATAATGCCGGTGAGAATCAAAGCGCAACCGACCAATACCACAACCATACTCGTCACCCCAGCGTAGAACCACCACATCACCGTGGGTCTGCTTGCGGAGGGGAGATGATCATTGTAGCTCGTGGGTCGCCACCACCAGCGAGGCCCCAGTATTCCCGTGGGCGCAAGTGCCCGGGACTGAGCGAGGGGAGAGCCAATGCCTACTACAACACCAGCGGAGAGACCTACGCCTACCATGGAGGCCCCTATGATAAAAAGCACGTACCATTGGACAAGCTCGCCGCCGACGGCAACAAAGACAAGCAGCATAAAGATTCCTACTGCTATCAAGACCTCGACCATCATTTCTCCAAGTGTGTTTGGAGCGTATTTTGTATCCGTGTTGCGGTC
>JAZFYO010000154.1:0-2221 GCA_036443615.1 Binatia bacterium
TCACTTTGAGGTGGGCTCGAACCGTTCGCAGCGGATCGATGGGAGGATTGGTTTTCTCAGGTCCCAGGAACTGGATGAGTATCAAAAAAGCGGGAATTCCAATGGCAAATCGATACTGTACCTTCACGCTGCATCCTCAAAGAGAGCTCAGTTGTTCCCCAGATCGTCATGAAATATTTCAGGATATGGGCCCTGTTGTCAACCCGCCGCAACCTTGTATTCAAGGGCACCCTTGGCTTATACTTCACCTCCACACACGATGTGGGCCTATAGCTCAGCTCGGTTAGAGCGCACGCCTGATAAGCGTGAGGTCGATGGTTCGAATCCATCTAGGCCCACCAAGGAAAATCCTTGACAAGCAATAGTTACGGCGAAGGAGGGGACGCACCTTGGAGACCTGAAAATCCTCTGGGTGCGTATAGGGGGCAGATTTAGGGGTAAAAAAAACTTACTTGCCAGCGACATATTCATCCTCTGCGGAGACAGGAGCATCTAACCGCACCCTCTAGCGATCGAGCTTTTTTTCTATGTAACGCTTGAGTCGGTGGTAGAAATAATCCGCTTCGTTCGTGAGGGTCTTCTGCCGTTCGGCGAGCTCCGTTAACGCCTTTTTTTTAGTCTGGTCACTGAAAAAGCTCAATTCCCCATTGGGCTCGACGATTCTGATAAGCCCTCCTTGGACCTCCGCTTCCAAAACCCGAATCTCTATGCCATCGGAGGAGAAGATCGTCTCCGCCTTCCTCTCCGTAAAATTGATCCATAGGAGGATCCCTAAAACGGTCAGGATGAGGACGATGATGAAGTAAACTAGCTTCATAACTTTCCTCCGCAAGCGAGAAAATTCCCCTCACTTGACCTGGCCCGGGTTATGCATACATTCTCTACTGCAGCGAAGAAATCATCCGGCGTGCTGCACCGCCCGCGCGACCCGCAAGCGGGTGCCCCCGCGCGTCACAAAACGCAGTCAGGTCGGCGCGTAGCTTCGTTGCAAGAACCTATGAATGATCCGGGCTAGACTTCTTGGTGAAGCGCAGGGCTTTTTGCTTCACTGTAGGGGCCACCACTTCGCGCTCCAGCTGGGCTATTCTTCGCTTCTCTTTCAGCTTCTGGGCGTTACGAGCCAGTACTGCTTCCAACTCAGGATCCGGATTCCCCCCTGCACCCTTGGCCCTGAGAAGAGCATAGGAGTGGAGCAAGCCGTTGGAACTGCTAATTTCAAACACACCTTTTGTGGCGAGGAGGCTTTGCTTGATCCGTTTAAGGATGCCCATGGTCCCTCCTAAATCATTCTCGCAAGGGAGACGACTCAACCTCTCCCTCTCATATTAGATGCCCTAGGTGTGACGAAATTGTGTCACAAACCTGCTAAAGCCCCACTGTTAGAGACAGAGGATAAAGGGGAAGTGTTTCCGGAAGTTTTTCGGAACCCTGTGAAAGCAAAAAGGGCTCACAAGGGTTGCCTTATGAGCCCAACCATTGGCCTCTTGTAGTCCTATGGTAACCGCCATCGGAGGATCTTCCGATTAGCGGGCCGAGAGTATAACGCGAAGGGAAAGGAAAATGTGGAGGACTACTCTTTGGATTCTGCTTCCTCCTCACTTGGGTACAGGATGTCCATCAGTCGGATCAGCTTGGACTCAATCTTCTGGGGGGTTTCACTGAACTCAATGCCAAAGGAAGCCGGCTGATCGTTTTCAGTGATCTGCCTCGCTTGCGCCCGAAAACGGATCTCTTCCTGGTTCACCTGCAACACCACAACGACCTGAGCGCCTTCATCGGGGAGACGGCCTGCACGCATGATCAGAGCGCCGCCATGGGAGAGATTCGTCACTTCTGCGGGAAACACCTCCTCTTCCCAAGCAACCGAACAGGGAATGGAAGCTTTCAAGCGTCGAAATCGGCGATTCTCCTGAGTCTCCATGTTATTACCATGATCTCATCTTCCGCTGCAGTCAAGGGATCTTCCCGATCGTGAGGTCCCGGTAAGCTCCGAACGAGACAGAGCCCTATGCTAGTTTTACAGGATGTCAAATCAAAAAGAGTCTTTTAGCGACTTCTGGGAAGATTGGAACGAGGAGTGGCATGTCGCCTCTGAAGCGGTCGTCAGCCCGGCTACCCTGGTGGTCTTGATCTGTACCGTTACCTTGGGTTGGGTCGCCATCAACCAACGCGACGGCCTTCTGGCAGCGATTTTCACTTTAGGGACCTCGGTAGCGGCCGG
>JAZFYO010000155.1:0-6803 GCA_036443615.1 Binatia bacterium
GAAGTCCGGTCGGATGATACTGGACGAACTCCATATCCTTTAGGGCAACCCCGGCGCGGTAGGCTAGGGTCATCCCGTCGCCGGTCTTGATGGCAGCGTTGGTAGTAAAAGGAAAGACGCGCCCTCCACCACCCGTGCAGAGGATGACTGCCTTACCCGCAATCACCTCTACCTGACCGTTGTAAATATTGATGATGGTGATCCCTTGGACCCTGCCATCGTTGACGAGAAGAGAGGTGACGAAGCACTCGTCGTAGCGTTTGACGCTTTCATACTTGAGCGAGGTTTGGAACAGAGCGTGAAGCATATGAAAGCCGGTCTTGTCTGCGGCAAATGCGGTACGATCTACGCTCATGCCTCCAAAGGCCCGCACGCTCACTCTGCCATCGGGGTCACGGCTCCAAGGACAGCCCCAGTGCTCGAGCTGGATCAGTTCTCCCGGGGCTTCGTTAATGAACATCTCCACCGCGTCCTGGTCGGCCAGGAAATCGGCACCGAAGATCGTATCCTTGGCGTGGGTGTCGAGGCTGTCGTTATCGCGCAGCACTGCAGCAGTTCCCCCCTCAGCCGAAACCGTATGGCTCCGCATGGGGTAGACCTTTGAGACCAGCGCGATGGAGAGCTTGGGAGAAAACTCTGCGGCAGCGATGGCGGCGCGAAGACCAGCGCCACCTCCTCCAACAATGACAATATCGAATGTGTCCATATTCTGCTTATAGTCAGCCTAATTGTGAACAGGGATTGCCTGACATTGGACAGAGCCGGCTCAGGACTGGCTTATTTTGCTGTTACATTTTTTGCAGCGACGGTCTCTTTATTGTCCTGCCCTTCCAGCTTTAGATAAGTATCGACAATTTGGGGAATGTCTTCTTTAGTAACCTTCATGTACCAGATGCCCTCCGGCCAGATCATCAGATTTGGCCCGAACGCGCAGAGATCCATGCAGCCGCTCTTGGCCACCCGGAGCTTTCCTTTGAGGTTTCGCTCCTTGGCGACTTTTTTCAGCTCCTCTACTATCTCCTCGGAGCCGCTATGACCGCAGGAGACACTTTCTCCATGACGGTTGTTGATGCACATGAAAATTTGTCGGACATAAGGTTGGGGCCGCTTGATCATAGATATTTTGCCTCCAAGACGAAAATTATCCCACAGCTAACAGAAAGACAGTCGACTTTCTCATAGCATTGACTTTCTTCGCTTTCAACCTTTTTCTGGAATCCCCGGTTCGGTCATCCGCCATGGGTCTAGGATTTTGTTGAGCCTGTTTTCGTCTATGGCTTTCTGCGCCTTCGCTACCTCTCTTACGGTCTTCCCTGTAGTGAATGACTCCTTGGCTAACTTCGCCGCGGCGTCGTAGCCGATGACCGGTGCAAGGGCCGTGACCATCGCAAGACTCTTCTCAATCGACTCTTCACAATGCTCTTTGTTGGCCTCAATTCCCACCACGCATTTTTCCGTGAAGGCCTTGACCACGGCAGCGCTGAATGTGATGGCCTCCAGCAGGCGCAGGGCCATCACCGGCATCATGACGTTCAGCTCGAAGTTTCCTGCCTGACCACAGATGGTGATGGTAGCGTCGCAACCAATAATGTGGGCGGCCACCTGGAGGACGGATTCGCACATGACCGGGTTCACTTTGCCGGGCATGATGGAGGACCCTGGCTGGGTATCAGGGAGGGAAATCTCACCAATCCCGCAGCGTGGCCCAGAGCTCAACCAGCGCAGATCGTTTGCGACCTTGGTGAGGCTAACTGCCAGTGTCTTGAGTGCTCCGCTGACCTGAACCACCGCATCCTTGGCGGCCTGTGCCTCGAAGTGGTTCTGGGCCTCACGAAAATTGAGCCCGCATATCTCGGAGATCTTCTTGATGGTCCGCGGTGGAAACTCTGGATGCGTATTGATGCCTGTTCCCACTGCGGAACCTCCAAGGGCGAGCTCTTGTAGACCCCTGGATGATTCTCTAATCCGCTCGATGCTGAGTTCGATTTGGCGTGCATAGCCGGCGAATTCCTGGCCCAGACGGATGGGGGTTGCATCCGCCAGGTGAGTGCGCCCGATCTTCACGATACGATCAAAGTCCTGGGCCTTCTTTCCCAGTGCCCGGTGGAGATCCCCGAGAGCTGGCAAGAGGTCCCTCTGAATTCCTTCGAGGGCAGAGATGTGAATAGCTGTCGGGATGACGTCGTTGCTGGATTGGCTCATATTGACGTGGTCGATGGGGTGCACATCTTTGCTGCCTCTCTGTTTGCCAAGGAGTTCCACGGCACGGTTTGCGATCACCTCGTTGACGTTCATGTTGGTCGAGGTGCCGGAGCCGGTCTGAAAGATATCTACGACGAATTCCTTGTCGAGTTTTCCCTCCATGACCTCGGAGGCTGCCCGCCGGATTACGTCTGCGATATTGGAATTTAAAAGTCCGAGTTCCTCATTGACCGAAGCTGCGGATTGCTTGATGATGGCCAGGGCACGAATCACCCGTGGAGGAAAGCCGATGCCGCTGATGGGAAAGTTCTCCACCGCTCTCTGTGTCTGAGCCCCGTAGTAGGCGCTTTTAGGGACTTTCACGTCTCCCATGGAGTCTTTTTCAATACGGTATTCCTGCGCAGTCATTTTCTTCCTCCTTTTCTGCTCAATTTTTAGCTGTTTCGGAACTACAAGACAAGACTGCGCCTTCTACACCCTAATCCCAACCCTATTCCCCAGGGTGTGGGGTATAGGGTATAGGGTGTAGGATAGTGGAATCTATCAGACAGCTCAGAAATAGGGTGATTCGCTGCAAGAGGTGTCCCCGTTTGGTGCGCTGGCGTGCACAGGCGGCAGAGGATGCGCCACGTCGATATCGGGGATTGGCTTACTGGGCAAAGCCCCTTCCGGGCTTTGGTGATCCAGGAGCGCGTCTGCTCGTCGTCGGCTTGGCACCCGCAGCGCATGGGGGAAACCGCACCGGCAGGTTCTTTACAGGGGATCGCAGTGGGGACTGGCTTTTTGAGGCCCTCTACGTCTCTGGCTTTGCCAATCAACCCACATCGATTGGCCTCAATGATGGGCTAAGGCTCAGGGATTGTTACATTACTGCTGCCGTTCGTTGCGCCCCACCGGCAAATAAACCGGCCAAAGAGGAGTTTGAAAATTGCCGCCCATATCTGGTACGAGAGATTCAGCTTTTAAGGCGTGTCCGTGTCATTCTTGCTCTGGGAAAAATTTCCTTTGATTCGTTCCTCAAGGCCTACTTAGAAAATGGCGGTGCCGTTCCCAAGCCTCGACCGCAATTTAGCCATGGGGCGGCGTCTCAGCTGGGGAGTGATTTGACTCTTTTGGCTTCCTATCACCCCAGCCAGCAAAATACCTTCACGGGAAAACTCACGCCCCAAATGTTCCATGCGGTATTTAAGAAGGTGAGGGGCCTAATCAGATAGCCATCAGCGGTCAGCTTTCCGAATCTAGTTGGGGACTGGCAGGCCCATTGCGGACTGCTTTTAGCTTTTCTAAAAAGTGATATAAGGGTTGATCATATGAATGCGAACCAGTCGCGTGATTATCGGGAAATTGCCTCAGAGTTGGAAAAACGACTTGAGGGAGACGTGCGCTTTGACCGCTACTCCCGCCTACTGTACGCCACGGATGCCTCCATTTACGAGATCGAGCCCATAGGCGTGGTCCTCCCACGCCACAAGGGAGACGTACAGGCAGTCATCGAGGTAGCTAACCGGTTTGCTGTTCCGGTCCTTCCAAGGGGAGGTGGGACTTCGCTGGCCGGCCAAACGGTTGGCCACGCAATTGTCCTGGACTTCTCCAAGTACATGAACAGAGTCCTGGAGGTGAACCGGGAAGAGCTCTGGTGTCGGGTCCAGCCGGGATTGGTTCAAGATGAGCTGAATGCCCACGTGAAGTCCATGGGCCTCCTTTTCGGGCCGGATACCTCTACCTCGAACCGGGCCACCATTGGAGGGATGATCGGGAACAACTCCGCAGGCGCTCACTCCATTGCCTATGGGAAAACTTTGGATCACGTCCTGGAGCTTACGACTTTTCTGTCCGATGGGAGCGAGGTGGTGATCAAGGATCTGTCCCCGGACGATCTGGCTGTGAAGTGTAAGGCCGATGGCCTGGAGGGTAAGATCTACCGGGGCATCGTGGGTCTGGTGGCTGATCACAGGGAGGAGATCCTTGCGCGCTATCCCAAGATCTTGCGCCGGGTGTCAGGGTATAACCTGGACGAGTTCGTCAAGTCACGTCCATTCAATCTCGCACGCCTGGTTGTGGGCTCTGAGGGGACCCTGGCATGTGTGGTGGAGGCCAGGGTGCGTCTTGTCCCGGCACCGAATTGGACCGCCCTCGATGTTGTCCATTTTGATGAAATCCAGGAGGCCCTGGAGGCCTCTCAGGCCATTCTGGAGACCGCCCCCTACGCCATGGAGCTTACCGATAAGCCGATTTTGGATCTGGCTCGGGAAAACATCGAACAGTCAAAGCGCCTGGGCTTTGTTCAAGGTGACCCCGAGGCGATCCTGATCGTGGAATACGACGGTGCGACAGAAGAAGAGGTGAAAGGCAAAGTCGAGCGGCTGGAGGCGCTCCGTGCACGGCAGGGGATCGGCACCTGCTCTAGCCTTGCATTCAAAAGCGAAGAGGTGCAGGAGATTTGGGGGGTGCGTAAGGCGGGCCTTGGCCTGCTCCTGGGGACTAAGGGAGATAAAAAACCGATTGCCTTTGTGGAAGATACGGCCGTGGACCCAGCAAAGCTGCCGGAGTTTATCAAGAGGTTCAGGGAGATTCTCAGACGATATGATGTGAGGGCAGGCTACTACGGTCACTGCTCTGTTGGGTGCATGCACATCCGTCCCTTCATCAACCTGAAAGAGGCCGATGAAGTGCGCAAGATGACCGGGATCGCAAATGAGATCTCGGATCTGGTGCTGGAATTTGGTGGCGCATTTTCCGGAGAGCACGGCGATGGTCTGGCGCGAAGTCACTTCAACGAGAAACTCTTCGGTCCAGAGCTCTACGGGGCCTTCCGTCAGGTAAAGCAGGCCTTTGATCCAAAGAACCTCATGAATCCCGGAAAAATCGTCGATGCTCCGCCGATGACCGAATCCCTGCGCACGGGCCCATCGTATAAAACGTGGCAGCCCGAGACAATCCTGGATTTCGGCAACCAGGGGGGATTTGCCGCCGCGGTGGAAATGTGTAGCGGAATGGGGGTGTGCCGTAAGAAGCTGGGGGGTACGATGTGTCCCTCCTATATGGCGACTTTGGAGGAGGAGCACTCTACGCGAGGCCGGGCCAACGCGCTTCGCGCGGTCCTTTCTGGAAAGGTCCCGAAGGAAGATTTCGCGGGGAGACGCCTTTATGACGTCCTCGATCTATGCTTGGAGTGCAAGGCGTGCAAAGCAGAATGTCCATCCAATGTGGACATGGCCAAGCTCAAATACGAGTTTTTATTCCACTACTATAGAGTGAATGGCCTCCCGCTCCGCAATCGCCTATTCGGCAGGATAGAAACAATCAACCGGTGGGGATCGCGCCTGGCCCCGCTCTCGAACTGGCTGATGAATTCCCGACCGCACCGCTGGCTCCTGGAACAACTGGCTGGAGTTGACCGAAGGCGCCCCTTGCCGACCTTCGCACGAGAGAGTTTTGAGAGATGGTTTAGTCGGCGCTCGGCTGAGGGAACGGGGCAGAGAGGATCGGTCATTCTCTTCCACGATACATTCAACACATACAACACGACGTCCGTTGCGATTGCCGCAACCCTCCTTTTGGAATACGCAGGCTATCGGGTGATTCTTGCAGACAAGAAGTGCTGCGGGCGCCCTCTCATCTCCAAGGGGATGCTTAAAGAGGCCAGGGAACACGCGGCCTGGAATGTAGAGCGTCTTTCGCCCTATGCAGCAAAGGGTATTCCCATTGTAGGGTTAGAGCCCTCGTGTTTGCTTACGCTCAGGGACGAATATCCCGATTTTCTGCGCAGCGAAGCCGCAAAGCTTGTAGCAAACCAGAGTTTTCTCTTGGAAGAGTTTCTTCTGCGCGAGCGCGAGTCGAATCACTTGAGCTTTAACTTCAAGGAAAACGGCCGAAGGGCGCTCCTTCACGGGCACTGTCACCAGAAGGCTCTTGTGGGTACAGCGCCGACAGTCGCTATGTTGCGCTGGGCTGGTTTCGAGGTGGCCGAGGTGGATTCTGGCTGTTGCGGTATGGCAGGCTCATTCGGTTTTGAAAAAGAGCATTACGATCTATCTCTCGCTGTCGCCAATCGCCGTCTTGCCCCTGCGGTCAAGGCGGCGGGATCCGCGGTGGAGATTGTCGCGTCGGGAATCTCCTGCCGGCAGCAGATCGAGCACGTCACCGGCCGTAAGGCGAGACACCCCGCCGAGCTTTTTTGGGATAACCTTTCCATGCAATGATTCCTTCCGTCGATCAAGTCAGAGCTAGGATGACGGAGTGGGTCCAGAGACACCGTCACGCTGTCCTCTATGACGAGGAGAGTTCCACTCTACTAGATGTGGCCTCGGGTTTGAGTGTTCGATTTCCGTGGAGTGAATTCGAGGCGTTCGAAGAGAAGGTGCACGCTGAAACAGGAGAACCCTATCTGGTTTTTCTCTTTGAGTCCGGGAATCAAATTGTCCTTGTGGATCCAGGTGGGGTGGCTTTTTCCCCTTCCGCTGTACACACGGGTCCTTTGCAAGATCTCCCGTCAGTGGTTTGTCTAAGAGATTTCCATACGCTCAAACAGCGCGTCGACCATTATCTCTATGACCATCGGGAGGACCCTGTGGCCAAAGAATGTTTGAATCTGGTGATGA
>JAZFYO010000156.1:0-2720 GCA_036443615.1 Binatia bacterium
CCAAACTAGAAGTGTCAGGTTCGGCGGCGGGGGCATCCCTCCGGCCGTAAAAGTATTGCTCATTGCAAACGTCGCCGTTTTCATCTTTCAAACTTTCCTGGATTACAGTTTCATCCTTATTTTCGGTCTTGTCCCTCATCTTGTCTGGGAAAAGCTCTATATTTGGCAGCTTTTTACCTACCAGTTCCTCCACGGCGGACTTTTTCATCTCTTGTTTAACATGCTTGCCTTGTGGATGTTCGGCTGCGACCTGGAACGGCGGTGGGGATCTAAATTTTTTACTAAATACTATTTCGTTTCGGCCGTAGGAGGGGGCATCCTCAACGCTGTCCTCATGCCCTCGCAGATGGTCCCCAGCATCGGGGCCTCAGGGGGAATATACGGAATCCTGCTTGCCTATGGGCTCACCTATCCCAACCGAACCGTTTACTTTTATTTCCTTTTCCCAATCAAAATGAAGCATTTCGTGATGATCATCGGAGCTATTTCCCTCTACTCGTCCATCACTGCAGGCCAAACGGGAATCGCCCATCTCGCCCACATGGGAGGAATGGTCTTTGGCTATTTCTATCTCCGCTGGGGAAACCCCTTTGTTTGGATCAGAATCTACGTTGATCAATACCGCCTAGCCCGCCGTAAGCGCCGGTTTCGTATTATCACTGGCGATAGAGACGATGATTCCAAGCCGACCCTGCACTAATGGCGTTCCTTTACAGAAAAAGGGCTATCCCGTTGCGCCTCTATTGTCATGCATCCCGACGCCGCATTTTTCATGGCAGGGGAGATAGACGCCGCAATGACCCGACCCGGTACAGATAGAAAAATTAACAGGTGGGATGGATGAGACGAAAAGGAGTGTGCCTTGTGGGCTACGGTTCCACAGAGTACTCGCGGAAATCGGAAAAGCCGCTCCTATCGTATTACTCCGAAGCCATTCACCAGGCCCTCGAACAAACGGGTCTTCAAAAGAAAGAGATACAGGGGTTCTCAGTCACGACGCAGGCCAGTCCAGACCATTCCCCATTTGTTGCCGAACAACTTGGGTTGGAATTGGATTGGGTACTCAACGGGGACTATGGTGGAGCGGGTGGCGTCATGAGCCTTAGACGTGCTGCGGACGCCATCGAAGCAGGTCACATTAACCTCGCCGTCTTGGTGGGCGGCAACTCCTTTGACAAGAACGTCAGCCATCAAAGGGTTCTGGAATATCAAAGGTCTAACTATGTCGATGTCTTTGGCTATGGTGGTCCCAACAGCCTGTTTGCCCTGGTGGAGCGACGTCATATGGAAGAGTACGGGACCCGACTGGAACAGATTGGTAAGATCGCTGTCACTCAAAGAGAAAATGCCAGGTTAAACCCCCAGGCACTGTTGCGTGACCCAATGACCATGGAAAATTATCTCAATTCACGGATGATTTCCGATCCAATTCGCCTCTTCGACTGTGTCATGCCGTGCTCTGGTGCCGAGTGCATTGTGATTGCTTCGGAGGAACGGGCAAGACGGATCACGGATAAATTGGTGTATTTGATAACCGATGCAGAAAAAGTAAACTATCAGGTTGGAGAAATGCTTCCCGACAAGACGACAACAGGGATGAAGATCGTGGGTGAGAGGCTCTTTGCCGAGGTGAGCCGGGATGAGATTGATCTCTGTGAAATCTATGACGACTATCCCATCGCAGTACTGATCCAGATTGAAGACTTGGGTTTCTGCAAGAAGGGTGACGGGGGAAAATTTGTGGATGCGCATGACCTATCCTTCAGTGGGGATTTCCCTCTGAACACGGGAGGAGGGCAACTCTCGGTGGGTCAGGCCGGTTTAGGGGGTGGTTTCCTCCACTTGGTGGAAGCCCTGCGGCAGCTTCGTGGTGAGACCGGCCCACGACAGGTCGCCAAGGCCCAGAAGGCGTTGGTGACAGGGATTGGATGGCTTGCCTATGGACGTAACTTGATCTGCACGGCCGGGTTGGTCATGGAACGAAGGGTATAATGGCGGAAAAAAGCCTCCCCAAGGTTAACAGTATTGACCAGGAAATGTGGCAAGGGGCAGCCGAAGGAAAGCTCCTCCTCCAGAAGTGTCAAAAATGCAATCACCGTCAATTTTTTCCTCGACCGGTCTGCACCCGGTGTTTTCATTCGGATCTTGAGTGGTTTCCTGCAAGCGGCCGAGGAACCATTCACAGCTTTACTTGGGTCAGGGTGCCACGAAATCCTGCCTTTAAGGAAGAGGCACCCATCTGTTATGCGGATATCATTCTTGAGGAAGGGGTGCTGATGTAAAGCCGGATAATCAGGACAGACGTAGCAGGGGTAAAAATTGGGGCTCCCGTAAGGGTGACCTTCAAAGAGACGCACGATCCTGAGATCAAACTTCCGGTTTTTGAAATGGTTACTAGGAGTTAACAAGCGAGTAGCCAACCGGCAACCGAGGGGCTCGGCCCGAAGGTTGCCAAGCTTTGCGCAAGGGGCATTTTTCAACCTATTAGTCGGATCGGGGTAATGTGTGAAAATCGAGATGGTCATGGGCGATGCCCTGAGGAGAAATGCCTCTAAGTACCCTCTTAAAATCGCCTTGAGAGACTCCGAGCGGCAAATCACTTACGGCGAGCTCAACGACAGGGTCAATCGACTCGCCAATGGTCTCCTTCGTAAGGGCATCCGAAAAGGTGATCCCGTGGCCCTCCTGGTGGGGAATCGCATTGAACATCTGGAGATCGT
>JAZFYO010000157.1:0-5823 GCA_036443615.1 Binatia bacterium
ACCAGCACAACCGGCTCACTCTCCATCTCCCCAGGGATGCGGCCGTTGTTCCAATATTCCGGCGGTGGATGTCCGGTAGCCTGGACAAATTTCATGTACTCTCGGTGGGTCACCTCGTGCCGATCAAAGGATGCGTCAGACGAGAGAGCTAGAAAGGATAGAAAAACACCCACAAGACAGGTCGACCTATATTTATGCTTATGACCTGGATTACCCAACATCGTCGCCTCTCGAATTCAATATTCCTACGATGAAGTCGGGAACATGCCAATCGAAGGAGGTGATATGCTGGTCTTATGGAATCAAGTCAGATCGAACACGGGGTTTGAATCCCCGTGTTCGACCAAAGGGGAGAGCTGCCGCTTCTCCCCCCTGTGGAGTAATGGACCGCGACTCCACGGGGGATACCCCATCGGCTTTGTACTCGCCTCAACAGGCGGGGTTTACATTGAATATATTAAACAGTATCGATTAAGTCAGGCTTAAGATTCTCACGAATTCCGTCAGGCAAGATCGTTACAAGCAAAATTCATGAAAACGTAAGGGAGGTCCATTGATGCCAAGAATGAATTCTAGAGCGATGCGGGCGTGGGCGACCTTGGAGATCGCCGCTGAAATGTACAAGAGGCAAATGTTCAATCTGGGAAGCGCTGTGACGCTTACCATATGGTCCAGCAAAGAAGAGGAAACATACCACGCTCCCCTAAAAGTGGGGGTGGGCGGCGAATTGTTAGGCGGCATGCTCGCGCCCATCGAAGTCGGGAAAAGGCGAATCGACCTCGCCTATCTGAATCCCTCGGCCATTGTGACCATGGCCTACCGCGGCAAGGGATTTTATAGAGAAAAACTCCAGCTCAGGGCCCTGGGCTCCTTCCCGTCGTGGGACAAAATCGCCTTCGTCGTATCCAAAGATTTAAAGATCAAGTCCCTCTGGGAGATCGTCGAAAATAAAATTCCCCTCAGGGTTTCCACCCGGTCTTCGAGCTTTCACAACTGTACCTACTATTCGATTGCAAAAATCCTATCTCTCTACGGCATCACGTTTAAAAAGATCCAGCAGTGGGGAGGTCGTGTCCAGGAGGTTGACCACCCCTCAGGGCCCACGAGGCGAAATAGCATTGTAAAAAGGAAGGTCAACGCCATATTCGACGAGGGAATTACACGATGGCTGGACGTGGCTTTGGCCAATGGTTACGAAATTCTTCATCTCGAAAATGATATCATCAAAAAAATGGAAAAGTTGAGCTTCAAAAGATCAGTCATCCCGAAAAGAAAATACCCCAGGCTAATAGATGATATCAGGACTCTGGATTTCAGCGGCTGGCCGATCATCACCCATCGATGGATGAGAGATGATATGGCCTACACCATTTGCGAATCAATTTACGCCAGGCGAAACAACTTCCCCGTTGATGACACTCGCGTGAACATGAGGGAGTTCTGTGGGGACACGGAAGAAGCGCCGCTAGGCATCCCGCTCCACCCTGGGGCGAGAAAGTATTTCAAGGATAAAGGTTACCTGTAACGGAGACTGGCGTTTCGATGGCCGACACAGAACCCGACGTCCAGCGGCTCCTAAGAGATTTTGCAGAAACGCTCCCCCGGTTCCCTGATGGCAGAATCGATTACTCGACCTCAGACCGAGCGCCGATCGTAACCTGTTTCGTTAAATTCGAAGATAAGATCCTCCTTTTGAAGAGGAGCGATCGAGTCCGGACCCATCAGGGAAAGTGGAATACGGTCGCCGGCTACATTGACGAGCCCAAGCCGATTCGCGAAAAGGCGTTGGAAGAACTCAGCGAGGAAATAGGAGTTTCAGAGAAAGACGTCCGTCAATTTAAAATGGGAAGGCCCTATGACTTCTTCGATCCGGACTCAAAGAAAACCTGGCTTGTGCATCCCGTGCTGGTGGAACTGAAAGGGACTCGCAAAATAACATTGGATTGGGAACACACGGAATTTAAGTGGATCACCCCTGACGAGTTGACGACCTATGACACGGTCCCAAAATTAGCAAAGAGCCTGAAGAGAGTCCTATAGAGAGGAACTTTCGCAACAGCCTCTCCCAAAATGGCTAGAGTTCTATTATCGCTCTTGTCCAGTCGTCTTTCGGCTCAATGGTGTGGCCTTGGCCGGTGAGGTCTTCGGCCAGAAAAACGTCACCCGGCCCAAAAGTCTTTACCGTCCCGTCTCCAATCCGGACATTCACCAAGCCGGATAGGGTAATGAGATAGCGGCGCCGTGGTGCCGTATGCCATTCGGCGCTTTGGCTTGGCGGGTTGTTTTTAAAAACAACCTCTACTCCCGTGAGTGTTTTCGAAAACAGAGTTGAGCCTTTGCGAGTATCCAACTCCTCGAAGTGAGATTGTCCATCTTGACCGCTATAAAGCCTTACGAACATCATAGATTGCTCCTTTTGTCCTTTGGTTAACCCCGATCCGAAATTAATCAGTCAAAGAAATCTTCCCTGATGATCATCAGACCGCGACAAATACCTGTTTCAAGCATGAATCAACAACTCACCTTTAGTGTAGTTGCAGACCGACGATCAAAATGCCGGTAACTGGAGTCCTAAGCCGCTCAATACCGGAAATCCCTCGACTATTTTTTTTTCGGATCGGGGTTAATCATCTGGATTTTAAATCGCACAAGTAAGTGGTTTAATTGAATGGTGCCTACCCCCCGCTGCTGGAGGCGGTGTTCGATGAAGAATACCCATGGCGAGAAAGTCGGGTTGGCAGGTGCGTCCTTCTAGGGCACAAAATGACCGGAAGTAAGCAGCTCATCAGCTATCTGTTATCGGCCTGCTTTATCGCAGGGTGTGCCGTTTCCCCTCCCAGCCGCCAGGAAAATATCTGCGCGGTCTTTGATCAGCACCCCGACTGGTATGACTACGCCAAAGCATCTGAAGAAAAATGGGGAACCCCAACCTACATTCTCATGGCGATTATCAAAAGGGAATCGTCTTACCGGCATAATGCCAAGCCACCTTACGAGTGGTTCTTGATCATTCCTCTGGGACGAAAGTCGTCCGCCAAGGGGTACGCCCAAATTCAGGACCCCGCCTGGGAGGATTACACCGCTGAAACCGGCGGTCTATTCAAGAGTCGTAGTGATATAAAAGATGCCTTGGATTTCATCGGATGGTATAACAACAAAAGCAACAAACGCCTGGGCATCTCCAAGAGAGATCCCACTCGTCTCTATCTCGCCTACCACGAAGGCCACGGAGGCTACCAACGGAAGAGCTATCAAAAGAAGCCGGAAGTGGTGCGCGTGGCAAATGAGGTGAATCGGCTCGCCAGGGAGTATGGCAAACAGCTGCGTCGATGCGAGGATCGCTTCAAATGCCGCAAGTGGTATCAGTTTTGGCCCTTGTGCAGAAAATGAGCGACTCGATAGAGCGCGTGCCATAACTATCGCCTTTACCCAGACCCGGTGGTACCAGCGTCCTCCTTAGCTACGATCAGGGTCATTCCATTCGCTGCCACGACCTTGACGCGGCTTCCGGCCAAAATGGGCCCATCGGCAGGCTCTGTCTCCGCACGCCAGAGCTCACCCTGCACGTGCACGTAGCCTCGGGGGTCGAGACGCTCCCTTGCCACACCTTGAAGTCCGACCAGCCGATCGGAACCGGTTTTCTCTCTGGATTCATAGGCGACCTTGAGCAAGGGGTAGAGAATAAAGTCCTTAATGACAAAGAGGAGAAATGCGCCAACGGCGATCCAGAGGGGAAGGTCGATCCAATACCTCAGCCCCAGGAGGACGATAGCAGCGATCACCCATCCGGGAACCTGAAAAAGTAGATACCTAGTCCAAGTTTTCACTGAAATGGCACGCCCTGTCCGCGTGGTTGGATAGTGGTGGTTAGAAAACCGCCGAGGCGAATTTCTTGAGAGTGTCTCCTCTGTCTCCATCCCCCACTGCGTATGGGATGATCGCGATCTGATCGATGCCGCTGGCCTTTATCTCCTGTACCCTGGCGCGGCATTCCTCGGGAGTCCCGGCAACGGCGAACTTGTCTACCAGCCAGTCCGGTATGACCTTGCCCTGTCTCGCTTTCGGATCCAGATGCTGATAGTAATTGTAGGCTTTACGGATATCTTCCAAGACCTCTTGTTCCCTTTTATCAAGCACAAACGGCAATGGATGTGCCACCACACGTGCCACATGGGCCTTCACTACTTCTTTGGCAGGCAACTCCTCCGAGACCGCACATGGGACCCAAAGGACCAGGTCGATATCCTTGAGACTCCGCCCCGAGGCCTTTGCCCCAACTTCTATCTTTTCTCTGGCGTTGCGGAGATAGATAGGATCTGTGCCCACAAGAATGATCACCCCGTCGCCTAGTCTACCGGCAAGCTCCAGCATCTTTGGACCACTGGCAGCAATGTAAAAAGGAACCTTCCCCTTACAGGGATGATTCAGGTGGATCTTCCCCGTCTCAAGCTCGACCTCCTCCCCGGCAAGAAGGGCCCGCATCTCCTTAATGGTCTTTTCAAAATAGGCCAAGCGGGCTGGCTTTACCCCCATCGTTTCCACGGAGCTGTCGCCAAGACCAATGCCCACAATAAACCGGCCCGGGTTCATTTCCTCTAAGGTGGCAAAAGCGCTTGAAATCACCGAGGGATGACGCGTCAGCGGGTTGGTGACACCGGTCCCTATCTTGACCCTAGAGGTATTCAGGGCTGCGGCAGCCATATTAACAAAAGCCTCACGCCAGATAAGATGAGAATCACCAACCCAAATGTGGCTGAAACCCAGCTCCTCGGCTAGCTTGGCCAGGCGGATCATCTTGGGCAAAGGCTCGGTTGGAAACCATCCAAACCCAAATGTCAGAGAACTCACTTATTTCCTCCTTCACCTAATAATGGCTTGTCGCTCTGGCGGTGGGGTCTGCTGGCTTCGGCCCGCAACTCGGATCTCTCCATCGATCATTACGACGGAGATGCCGGGTAGATCCCCTTTAGAAAAAGAATCCAGCGCGTCCTTGGCCACCGAGCCATGAATCTTATCCAAAAGTACAAGGTCCGCGGCCTTCCCCTCTTCCAGGGTGCCGATAGGGAGTCCATGGGCCCGGCCGACATTGCCAGTGGCCATGGCAACGGCCATTTCAGGGGGAATCCCTGCAACCGAGGACAAAAAGCCAACTTGGCGCAGCATGCCGCGCGGTATGATGCCGGTCCCTCCAGGGGTATCTGTACCCACAAGGACCCTGTGAAAGACACCATGGCGCTTAACTGCTTCTATTAAGCTAAGAACTAATCGCTCATTGCCCGAGCTGCAGATCTCAAGGTAATGATCGGTATTATCGACGATCTGTTTAATCTCCTCCTCGGGCATGGGAATTGGCCCTCCCGTTATATGGCCCACGATGTCTGGAGAAATTCGCCCGATAATCTCAACGCCTGCCACCTGGCTGACCCCCGACCGCGAGACGCCTCCGGAGTGAATCTTGACCTTTATCCCTCGCCCCCTGGCCCATTGGACGTAGCGTTCGGCCTCACCGTTTGGCAAAAGGCTGTAGTCATAAAATATGAACTTGACCAGACGGATCCCGGCGGCCGCAATTGAATCAAAGTCCTCCTCCTTGAGCCCAGGGACCAAGAGGAGGGTCCCCGCATAAACCTTGACACCAGAGGGTCTCAAGTTATCGAAACAGCGCTTGGTGAGAAGTGCCAGGGACAGGGCGATCCTAGGCTCGGGCGGCAGAGGAAGCCCCGGAAAATGAAGCTCCCCGGCAGAGACCAGGGCCGTGACTCCCCCGTGCATGTAGTGCGTGATCCAGGAAAGAGCGTTCTGTGCCGGAGTGAAGTCACCAAA
>JAZFYO010000158.1:0-4521 GCA_036443615.1 Binatia bacterium
GCGCATCCCATTTAGGTCGGCATGCTCTCGCTTGACAACGGCTCCCATGATGGGATTGTCGATCCGGATCACCGCGAATATCCGGTCAATTTCCTGGACGGCAAGGAATCGAGACTCCAGGGTCTTAATGATCTCCTCTTTCCGGTCCGTACTGAAACCCGGCGGCGTCTTAACCACAACAAATATAAGATTGCGGTTTCCCTGAGGAAGATAATCGAGCGGTGGGGCAAATCCATAGGCCATCGCAAGCGAGCCCAGAACAATACCAGTTACCACAGCCAGTCGCCTCAGGGTGCTCTGATTGAGCCAGGCGAGCAGGCCTCCAATCCCTGAAACAAAGGCCGAACCGAACCTGTCCAGAAAACCAAATGAGGTTTGGAGCGAACGGAACGGGCCGCGCTCGCGAAGGGAGAGGATGCGGGCGGAAAACATGGGAACGACAGTCAGGGCTACGATTAGCGAGAGTAAAACAGCTACAGAGATGGCAATGGCAATATCACGAAAGAGCTGCCCGGTCTCTTGTTGGACAAAAAAAACAGGGACAAAGACGGCTACCGTGGTGAGAGTTGAGGCCAGAATGGCCCCCCATACCTCTTTGGCACCGTCGAGCGCCGCTTGAAACCGCTCTTTTCCCATCTCGCGGTGGCGAAAGATATTCTCCAAGACGACGACTGCGTTGTCCACCACCATGCCTGTCGCAAAGGCCAGTCCCGCCAGTGTGATGATGTTAAGCGTTCTTCCCAAGCCACTCAAAAAAACAAAGGTGGTGACCACTGAGACGGGAATGGCAACCGCCACGATTAAAATGCTGGAGATGCTCCGCAGAAAGAGGAGCAGGACCACAATAGCAAGGGAGACCGCGTAGAAAATATTGTTTGTGACCAGACTGAGGGAATCATTGATATACTCAGTCTCGTCATAGACCATATTCAGGTGAATTCCCCTACCCTTGTAAAGTTTGCCGTTCAGGTATGAGATTTCCTCCTTGAGTCGCTTCATTACCTCCACGGTGTTGGCCCCGGAGCGCCGGAGCACTCCGAGTCCGATGGCCGGACGGGCATTGATTCGCACCACGAAATCCCGGTCCTCATGTCCGAACGCCACCCGGGCGATGTCCCGAATGTAAACCGGTCTGTTCCGATCATGGCGGACAATGACGTCCTCAATCTGTGAGATGTCCGTAAACTGACCCAGAGTCCGGATCACGTGACGGCGCTTACCCTCACTCAGATCCCCTCCTTTAATGTTTCTGTTTTCCCTGACGATGGCTTGTCGTACTTCCCTGATAGTGATTTCCCGCGCAGCCATCGCTCTGGAATCCAGAGTTACGTGGACCTCTCGGTCCTGGCCTCCGAACCGCCACACCGCTCCAACTCCGGTTACTCGTTCCAGGCGCGGGACGATAACATCTTCGACCTCCTCCCAAACCTCATTCAAGCTGCTGGTGGTCTCTATAATGATCCAGGCAATCGGGCTTTCCTCGTCGGTATTGACAGCGCGGGTCCTTGATTCCTCGGCATCGGGCGGGATACCGGTCACAAGACCGAGTTTCTCTGAGACGTCGAGCCGGGCGATATCTTTGTTCGCCCCCCAGTCAAATTTCAGGACAATGGAGGATTTGCCCTCAATGGAGGTCGAGTTTATCTCCCGGAGGCTTTCCACGGCGTTGAGCTGCTCCTCCAGGCGATCGGTGATCTCTTGCTCTACCTCCAAGGGGGATGCCCCCCTGTACTCCGTCTCAACAGTGATTTCCGGGCGGTCTATCGTGGGGATCATCTGAACAGGGAGACGAAAAAGAGCGATCCCACCAAACAGGAGAGCCAGAAGAACCCCCACCAGCACTGTGACGGGATTGCGGACGCAAAACTCGATCAGCTTCATCGAGACCCCGGCCCACCGCTGCGATTGCGGTGGTTCACTTTCTGGACCTTCGCCCCGTCGCTAAGCGATTCGTTCCCCAAGACCACTACCTCCTGGCCAGATTTGAGGGCACTGTGATAAACCTCCTTAAGTCCCTTTACAGCCCGGCCGGTCTTGACCTTGTACTGCTTCGCCAGTCCATCTTCGACGATGAAGATGACCTCATCTGCTCCCTGATAGACAACGGCATCCTTGGGCACCAGGAAACCTGGATGTCCATCTCCCACCTTTACCGTAACGCGCGCGAGCATGCCGCTTTTCAGACGGCCGTCCGGATTGGATACTCGTACCTTCACCGGGAAGGTACGGCTTTGGGGATCGGCGCGCGGAACAATGTAGGCGACATACCCTTCAAAACTCTGTCCTGGAAAGGCGTCCAACACGACAGCGGCACGATGGCCTTTACGGAGCAGACCGATCTTTCGCTCACCCACCGGCCCAGCTGCGTAGACCGGGTTGAGACTTACCAGGTCGGCTACCGGATCGCCAGGATTCACCCAGGTACCGATTTCCACATACTTCCTGACCAGAAAGCCCGTTATGGAGGCAAGCAGGGTGGTTCGAGAGAGCTCATAAGCGATCAATTCGTGGCGTGCCTTGACCTCACGAAACTCGGCTTCGGCACTGGCAATCTCTTCCTTCCGGGGCCCCGCCTGAGCCAACTGAAACGCGGCCAGGACCCTCCTCTGCTTCTCCCTCGCTGCAAGATAATCGCTCTCGACCCGCTGGAGCTCGGCTAGACTGATGAGCTCATCGCGATAGAGGCGCTCTGCCCTCTTAAAGTCCTGCTCCGCGCGGGCGAGGACCGCCCTTTGCTCTTCGACCTCGGCTCGGCGCTGAGCGATCTCTTCAGAACGGTATCCCCGCTTGAGTTTCTTCCATTCCTCCTGGGCCCTGTCGATCGAGGCCCGCGCCTCTCTCAGCGCGATCTCCCTTGAAGTACGATCGAGCTGCACGAGAACGGTTTTTTTTGCCACAACCCGGTCCCCTTCCCGCACGTCGGACTTGACGATCAGGCCAGAGACCACTGCCCCTACCGTTGTGCTGATGTCGGCTTCGAGGGTGGCGATGAACGAAACCTCCTCCTGGAGGGTTCGGGACACCACCGGCGCAACCTCGACAGGAATGGGGCCGCGTTGAGCTAGGACTTTCGTCGAGCTGAGAAAAGCCGCCAGACATAATAGCAAGCCAATCGTCCTTGAAAACTTGAACATCACCTGGTTATACCTGTCTTTTTCATTCACTCGAGGTCAAAAAACATTCATTTTAGCATAGGTCCTCTGGCGAATCTCCTGCCAGAGCAGGACCATCCGCCGCCCAAACACCCAAGTCGACTAACGGGCGCATCGGAAACCAATGTTGTGGTGACCTGAGCGGAAGTTGCGCGAAAGGTTCCGACCACGCTGTGTCGTGGTCAACTCTTCGGAAGGGGAATCATGACCCCCACCTCTAGTCCCCCGAACCGGACCGGCCTCCAAGTCTTCGCGGCCGTCAGCAGGGTTATAGGGATAAGAGAGGTATGCACTGTTAACCCATTCCCAGACGTTACCAGCAAGATCCAAGATGCCATAGGGGCTTGCCCCTTTAGGTAAACTGCCTACTGGTGCGGTCTCGTTCCATCCCGCATTGAACTGTGCCCGGGTGCGATCCGGAGAACTGTTCCCCCAGGGATAATTGCGGCGATCACTCCCACGCGCGGCCTTTTCCCATTCCGCCTCAGTGGGTAGACGCTTTTCCACCCAGGTGCAATAGTCTCTCGCACCGAACCAAGAGACCTCGATCACCGGATGATTTTCGAAATCCGGGTCGGCACTCCACCTCTCATCTCTCCGGTGAATGCGCGCATCATTATCATCCGCATCAAAAAGCCTCTCCCCCTTAGAGTTGATTGGTCCTACCGCGTTAAGAAAAGCGGCAAACCGTGCATTAGTGATCGGTGTTCGATCGATGGCAAACCCTGGGAGCTCGACACGGTGCGCCGGTCGTTCGTCTTCTGGACCGTTATTGCTACCCATGATAAACGATCCGGCCGGGATCGTTATCATGCCATTTCCTCTGTCTGTCTGAGAATGCCCTGAGCGCCACGCGGCCAACAGGATGGTCAAGACCGTGAGAAAAAGAAAACTCCTGACAATCGCTTTGGATATATCCATCAAAGTCCTTGGATCCTACCATCTCAAGGTGTTGCACGCTACGTTCAAACAAGGGATCCCCGTTGCTGGATCTCGCCTGGAGAAAAATCGGACATGACACGGCTCTACCGTGAAAAGTGTGGTTCCGTGAGTTGAGAACCCCAGTCCTGGCAAGGGATTGAGCCTGCTTTTACAGGAGCTGCCATCCCTTCGCTTCAGTGGCCCCTCGGCGGGAAGCCTTAGCCCCGATCCGACATCAATTCGCAGGTCCCAGTAATTCTGGGATATACGAGACGTAGACTTTCTACGCGTTTCTATCAAAAGTATTTCGGATCGGGGTTAGCTGCTCGCCTCGGGCAGCCTCGAAACTCGCTGCGCTCAAACACTCGATGCTGCTTTTCCTCAGCTTCTCAGAGGCTGCCAACGCCTCAGAACCAATCTTTCGCTCAGGCACGCCAGCTCCCTTTGC
>JAZFYO010000159.1:0-3785 GCA_036443615.1 Binatia bacterium
ACGAGCGCGCTGATCGCGAACAGAAGGCGACTTGAGACTCGGTCTGCGAGATTCAAAACGGCACTCACCAGCGCCCCCACAACAAAACCAATCTGGACGCTCATCGTCATCCATGCCTGCTGACTGGCACTTAAATTCCACTCTACGATGAGTTGTGGGACTACTGCGGAAGCTGAAAACCACAGCACCATAGCCAGAAATTCCGCACCAGCCACGATTGCCAGGTTGCGCCACTTTCGAATGGTCTGGACAGAAAATCTTTCGGATTGTCTCTCAAACTTCATGAGTGCTGACAGAATAAACGGATTCCGAAGTAGAGCAGAGGCTTGGCTTTAGCTAAAGGGCGCAGACAACCACGCTAGGCTTCAGGCGAGAAAGTATAGCACCACGCCTCCCCCTCCAGAACAGTTTCCCCCGTCTGCCGAACAACTTTAACTTTCAGCTGAGTAACCGGTTTGCTTTGATGAATGGTGACAACTTCTGCTTCAGCGGTTATGGTGTCCCCGATAAGAACAGGGGCCGTGAATTTCCAATTCTGACTTAGAAAAACAGTGCCGGGTCCTGGCATGTCCGTGGCAACCAAGGCATGCAAGAGACCAGTTGTTAATCCACCTTGAACTACCAGACGCCCAAATCTGGTTCGAGCGGCGAAGGATTCATCGAAATGGAGAGGGTTATAGTCCCCAGTCAAGGCTGCAAATGTTTTAACGTGGTCGACAGTGAGTGTAATGCTCCGCGCCGTTTTCTGTCCGAGGATAATCTCAATTGACTATGCTTTGCCATGCTATTAGCGTTCACAAAGATAGAGCAGTGACGAATTTTTCGCAAGTGTTGCGCAATCTGTCTATAGGGGGGGGTCTGGGACGATGCCTATCTAGCGGGGCCAGGGAAAAAGGGGCGGAAGTTTAATTATCCTGAAGGACATGAGACACTGCTCGTAATCTGGTCTATCCTCTTATCGATTCGCCGACAAGGGAAGAGAATTCTTGGCTAAGAAAACGTTTTACGGCTGGTATATCCTTGCGGTGAGTTTTCTGATTCTTGTCGTTGACGGCGGGGTAAGGTTTTCCTTCGGGGTCTTCATCAAACCTTTGGTTTCCGAGTTTTCCTGGGAAAGAGGCGCTATTACCCTGGCCTATTCCCTGAACATGCTCGTCTTCGGGTTATGCCAGCCCATTGCAGGAAAGCTCCTGGACCGGTTCGGTCCGAAGATTCTTTTTTCTATCTCATCCCTTATTGCAAGCACCGGCCTCGTTCTTACCTCACAAATAAGTTCCACATTCGAACTCTATCTATATTACGGCGTGGTTACAGCCGTAGGGCTATCGGGGATTAGCATCACCGTCGTATCGTCCACACTATCCAGGTGGTTTAGAAGCCTGCGGAGCTTTGTGTCTGGAATAGCGATTTCTGGAACGGCCCTCGGGCAATTCATATTCATCCCACTTATAGCACTCTTAATGGGGAAGGCAGGATGGAGATTGAGCTGGGCTACCCTGGGAGCTATTCTCCCTCTTGTCATCGTCCCTATTTCGCTAGCCGTTATGAGAGGGACTCCGTCTGAAATCGGTCAAGAACCTTATGATTCGAACGGCGGCCATCATGATAAGGGGAATAAGAGGGATGAGAGCCACGAGAGTTTATCCGAAGATATGTCCTTAAGTACCACTCAGATTTTTTGCTCAAAAAATTTTCTTCTAATTGCCATCACATATTTCATTTGTGGCTTTCAAGATTTTTTCTTCGTAACTCAGCTTATCCCTTTCGCCACCGATCAGGGCCTTTCCCCCCAGGAAGCATCCAATCTCCAGGGCATCGCGGGATTTCTCAGCGTTCCCGGTCTTCTCCTTTTCTCATTCCTATCCGAAAAGCTTGGGCGAAAGATTCCGCTGTCCTTGATATTCCTTCCCCGAATATTGTGCTTCTCTCTCTTGCTCTACTCCTATGGGTGGCCTTTCATATACACCTCTGCGCTATTATTCGGCTTTACGCTATTGGCTTCGGCCCCTCTCGCCTCAGCAATCATGGGGGATCTGTACGGGTTGAAAAACATCGGCGTTCTCACGGGGACGATCTTTTGGTTTCATCATTTAGGCGGCGCCCTGGGGGCCTATTCGGGAGGGTTCCTCTACGATTTAACCAGTACCTACTTCGTCGCTTTTATTATTTCTCTATGTTTGTCGGTGATTGCGCCCCTGACAAGCATCTCCATCGTTGAAAAAGGGTCATAGGCGTTCGCCGGCTACCCTCCGGGGAAAGACCCTGTCATTTTGATTCAGCTGCGGCGAGGCTGTCCTTACTATCGTTCGCAATCACGAAGGCCAGTAAAACCAGCGTGACCACGAGTAGAAGTCCCGTGCTTAACCCCAAGGACCAGTGGATCCCGATGAAGCTGCCCAGTATGCCCACTGTAAACCCGCTAAAGGTACGGAGGCCCAGCCCAGAAATGTTAAAGAGACCCATCAAACGCCCGCGCATATGTGGTGGGGCAAGAAGCTGGACCAGGGTCTGAGCCATAGCGTAAAAAGAGAGGTTAAAGACACCTGCCAGGAAAAGCAGGACCAGAGCAAGCGGGTAGTATGAGACCATGGCGAATCCACCCAGGACAAGGGACCAGAGAATGGCCAAGACAATCGCGGTGCGGGCCCGCGCCTCGAGAAGTCCTCTGCCTTCCAAAATCAGGCCGCCGACCACAGCACCGGCACCGGATACAACAAGCAGTGAGCTATAGCCAAATCCCGCTTCATCGGTGCCAAGGTCCAGGGCAAATTCCGGCATGTTCGCTACGAAGGCGTTCCCAACGAGAAGAGAAGAAATGCCGGCAAGCAGAACCATGGACAGGATAACACGATTTCCGGATACCCCGCTTAATACCTTCAGTGCATCCTTCAACCCGACCCTTCTCCCCCTCACGCTGTCCAAGGCCGCCCGACTATGGCCGGTATAGGATACGGTCTGTAACCAGATGATTAACGGCAGATAAATGAGTGCATTGACCATAAGACCGGCAGCGGGGCTGAGAATCAGCATCAATCCACCGCCAACCGCAGGGCCGAACAGGATCCCCAGTTGTCTTCCCGTAGCGTTGAGCCTGATTGCGCTTTGCAGATGCTCTCGGCCGACCATATCGTGGAGTATAAGCTGGCTGGAGGGTTCCCATAGAGTCCCGGCAAGTCCGTGCACGACGAGCAAAACGACGGTGTGCCAGACCTGGAGACCACCGGTCAAAAATAGAGTCCCCCAGGCCAGAGTGACTCCCATGAACATAAGCTGTGAGACCTGAATAAGTCTACGACAGTCAAATCGGTCTGCCAGCGTCCCGGCATATATCGACAACAACAGAAACGGTATCCAGTGACTGATGACTGCGAAACCAGCCAGGGCCGAGGAGCGAAAGAGCTGGAAGATCACCCAGTAGCTGATGACGTGCTCGATGTTATCAGCCATCATCGAAAGCATGGTGCCCGCAAAATATGCACGGAAGTCCCGGTGGCGTAGCGCCCCGAATGCGACTCCCCCTTTGACGGTGGCCGTGGCTCCACCCAGTGATGCCTGCACGGACTCTGCACTGTTTTCGATGGATGGCAACGTACCTTTAAGATCCTTTCGGTTTGAATCCAAAATTCACCTCAATTGTCATTTACCAGGTTCCTGTAAAAATCAAGTTATATCGAACACGGGGTTTGAATCCCCGTGTTCGACCAAAGGGAAGAGCTGCCGCTTCTCCCCTTTGGAAACCCCATCGGCTTTGTGCCCGCCTCAAGAGGCGGGGTTTACATTGAATC
>JAZFYO010000160.1:0-27804 GCA_036443615.1 Binatia bacterium
AATTCATTACGGCCCAAAACGAGGAGCGGCTACGAGGCCTGGGTCGTAAGGACTATGGGATACTCTCTGAGTGGCGCAGCCGAGAGGCAGAGCAGGTTGCAGTCAATACGGTTGCACTGTTGGCAAGATTGGGAGGTGCCAAAACCATCATCGCCCATGTGAGCCATCCAGAGGTCTTGGACTTCATTTCCCGGCAACGCGTGACGGGTGCCAGGCTGTGGGTAGAGTCGTGTCCGCAGTATTTTTACCTGCGCGACACCGATGTCCTTAAGCACGGGCCTTACCGGAAGTTCACGCCCCCGGCGCGAAGCGAAGTGGAGGCACAGGGGCTTTGGCAACGGCTCGCAGCGGGCGAGATCACGCACATCTCAACCGATCATGCCCCCTCCACCCTGGCGCAGAAGGCCGAGGGAACCGATAATTTGTGGAACTGCCACTTTGGACTTCCAGGGGTGGAGACCACCCTGATCATGCTGCTCAATGCGGTGAATATTGGGCGCTTGACCCTCGAACATGTGGTCCGGCTTGTTGCCGAGACGCCAGCCCACCTCTATCGCCTCTGGCCAAAGAAGGGCAATCTACAGCCAGGGGGAGATGCAGACCTTGTCCTCATCGACATGGATTATGCACATGTCCTAAGCAACAAGACGGTGCTCAGCAAGGCGGGATGGACTCCGTACGACGGGATGAAGGTTCGGGGGCGGAGTGTTGCCACTTACGTCCGGGGGAATCTGGTTGCACGGGACGGCAAGATCACGGCTAGGCCAGGTACGGGCCACTACCTCTCAGGTCCGGGTGCAAGGCGTACATCTCAGACCGGCACCTGAGGACAGACGGGTGGGTTAAACTCCCACGGTACTCATCGTTCCCAGATGGAAGGAAAAGTGTAATAGCGTTTTCTTTGAGGATTCATGTCTATCGCCCCCGGCGAGGGTGGTGGTCGATGTCGATATAGGCATCGATGAATCTCACGATCCTCTCCTCGTCGAACTCGTTGAATTCGTCGATGCGAGTCCAAGCCGTTAGGGCGATTTGATAACTCATCCCCGGATAAGGGGCCAAGATGGCATGATTGTAACGCCTTACGACTTTGGCCAGCTTCTCGACCAGAGTCCTGCATTCTTGACTTTCCTTTGGGCAGTTGTAGTGAACGATAACTCCGCCGTCTTCTAGGTTATGGACTTGGAGTTCCTTGGAAATCGGTCTTTCGTGGATCCCCCAGCGCGCGATTGATGAAAGGTGGGGGCCGGAGGTCGGTGGATCGCTGTTATAGGTCTTCAGCTCCACCTGGGGTGGAGAGACGTGACGGGTTCCGATGCTGGGCACGAACCTCCCGATCGGATTGGCTGACCACTTACCGTAGGCCCAATAACCCGCGCCGCTCAGGATTAGAAGTGCGACGAGGTAGACAGAAAGCTTCCGTATCGTTTCAGTTCTTCTGCGCTTACCCTTTTCTTTTTGTTTTTGCTCCTTCGAGACCTGGCGCTCGGCCTTGCGCCTATCTTTCCTCGACAGCTCCGACATGCCAATGGGGCTGCGGTTCAAGGAGTAGAGCGTACGGCAGGCCGGGCGCAGAGGCGGTCCATCCAGGCCTTTACGTTAGGCAGGGTGTCGTCGATCGAGACCCCATAGCGCTCTTGGCGGACGAAGAAGGGGATGTAGGTAATATCGGCCAGGGAATAATCGCCGACGATGTAATCCTTGTTAGCCATCTCATTGTCCAATGTACGAAGATATTCCTTGAGTTTACCTTTTGCCTTCTCCGGTTCGTTGCCGTGCCGTACATCACCGCCTGCCTGCTGGAGCCTAGAATTGCAGAAGTCTATCCAGATTCTCGCCCGGGCCCTTTTGTTTAGATCTTTAGGCATGAGAGGGACCTGGGGATATTTCTCCTCAAGGTATTCGTTAATGACAGCGGATTCGTAGATGACCACCTCACCGTCGACTAGCACTGGCACCTTTCCGTAGGGATTTAGTTCCCAAAGCTCCTTTGGTTTGTTCTTTAGGTCAACCTCGATCACCTCGTGAGGGATATTCTTTTCTGCCAGGACAAGCCTAGTCCTGTGAGCATACGGTCAAGGCACGTAGGAAAATAGTCTCATAATGACAACCTCGCGTTTTTTTTCTATCTTCTACCATCCAGAGATCAGGATGGCAACGCCCTACGGTCCTTTTTTCTCTAGCATTCCTCTAAGCCCGTCCCCGATGAGATTTAGCCCTAAGACAGTAAACATGATTGCCAGTCCCGGGAAGGTGGTTAGGTGTGGTGCGACGAGGAGGAACTGCCTGCCTTCATTGAGCATGGAGCCCCAGGAAGGGGTAGGGGGTTGAGCTCCCAGTCCTAAGAAGCTCAAGCCCCCCTCACCAATGATCGCAGCAGCCATTCCAAGGGTAGCCTGGATAAGTAGGGGGGCGAGGAGGTTCGGCAACATATGGATGAGGATAATCCTGGAAGGGTGGCCTCCGAGAGCCCGCGCTGCGAGGATGAATTCTTTTTCTCTCAGGGAGAGAATTTCCCCTCTTACCAGACGGGCATAGCTTGTCCAGCCGATCAAACAAAGAGCCAAGACGACATGATTCAGGCCAGGACCGAGTACCGCTGTCAGGGCAATGGCAAAGAGAATTCCGGGGAAAGCCATGAGGACATCGACCATGCGCATAAGGAATTGATCAATCCAGCCCCCAAAGAACCCGGACAGGGAGCCTATCAATATGCCGATCAGCAGTGAGATGCTTACCGTGCTTACCCCGACTGCAAGAGAGATACGGGCCCCGTAAATGGTGCGGCTCAGGATGTCGCGACCCAACTTGTCGGTCCCAATAAAGTGTTCCTGAGATGGAGGCAGGAGGTCTTTTTCCAGATTCTGTTCCGTCGGATTGTACGGTGCAATGAAGGGCGCCATCAAGGCTGCAGTAACCAGCAAGAGGAGAATCGTCAAGCCGATAAAGAAAAGAAATCTATTTCTCATAAGTAATCCGGGGATCTGCAAATTTGTAGAGGAGATCCGTGGCTAGGTTGACGACCAGATAGGAGACGGAAATAAGCATGATGCATCCTTGTGCCAATGGGTAATCTCTAGTTTGGATGGCATGGATTGTAAGGCGTCCCAACCCAGGCCATGTAAAAATGGTCTCCGTGATGATGGCCCCCGCAAGTAGGGAGCCAAACTGGAGACCGACGATTGTGATTACAGAAAGAAGGGAATTACGCAGTGCATGTTTGAGCCAGACTGACCATTCGCTCAGTCCTTTGCCCCGAGCTGTTTTGATGTAATCCTCCTGGATGACCTCAAGAAGGCTTGATCGCGTTATTCTAGTCAGGACCGCAGCCATTGCCGTGCCCAGAGTAATTGAAGGGAGGATCAGGTGACTGAGCCCTCCACGTCCAGAGACGGGGAACCAGCCGAGTTCAATAGAAAAAACGATGATCAGCAGCGGACCTAGCCAAAAGTTGGGTATGGAGAGGCCAAGGAGGGAAAAGAGAAGAGACGTATGATCCATCCATGTTTGTCGTTTAACCGCCGCAACAATGCCGAGGGGGAGGGCGATCATAAGGGCAATCCCCATTGCAGCCAGGGTCAACTCCAGGGTTGCAGGGAGACGTCTCAGGATCAGGTCCATCACCCGGCCTTGTTGTGAGAGGGAGTCCCCAAGATCCCCTGAGGCAAGTCCGCTAAGAAAACGGAGGTATTGGACCAAAAGTGGTTGATCCAAACCTAGCTCTTGACGGAGTATTTCTTTATCCGCTGGACTAGCGGTTTCCCCTAGCATCACCTCGACCGGGTCTCCGGGGATGAGGTGAATAAGGAAAAAAATCAGGGTTACCGCCCCGAGGAAGGCAGGCAGAAATAGCAGGATCCGGCTGAGGAGATATTTCATAATGAGGGTGGGTAGGGTATCGCCAAAGAGACCTCTTTTAGGGAGATCAAATCGCCGTCAGGGTAGGGAATGAAGCCTCGGATGGTCGGCTTCATCACCACTACGTTTTTCACCCACCACAGGGGGATGTAAGGTAAATCGTGTGCAAGCATTTTCTGTACTCTGCTGTATATGCCCCTGCGCTCCTCGAGGTTCGAGATCCTCCTCCCTCTATCCAACAGTTGGTCAATTTTGGGATTCCGATAGCGGCCTCGATTATTTCCGTGTGGAGGGATGCTGCTTGAGTGGAAGATGGTGAAGTAGATGTCCGGATCGGCGATTCCTACCCATGCAAGAGAGTAAAGGTGGAATCGTCCCTTTTTGATATCTTCGTAAAAAGTACCCCATTCAAAGGTGCGAACGTCCAGTTCAATGCCTACCTTCTCGAGTTGCTCCTTCAAGGCTTCGGCAATCCTCCTGCGCAGGTCGAGCGTTGTTGTTTTATAGGAGAGTTTAAAGCGTGGTAGAGGTCCTTCGCCGTCAGGATCGAGAAAGCCTGCTTGATCCAGTAATCTATTCGCCTCCTCTGGATTGTAGGAAAAGCGGAGGACAGATGACTCGTAGGCCCAATGGAGAGGGGACAGCAGACCCGTGGCAGGGGTGGCGAGGCCCTTTAGCAGGTGGCGGATGATAGCCTCGCGGTCTATGGCGTATGCTATAGCTTGGCGTACCTCCCTATGCCTTAGAATCGGGTGTTCGAGGTTGAATCCAATATACTGGTAGATCGTCCCCTGGCGGGTCAGGATTGAGGCATTGGTGTTACTCTTGAGCCAGGGGAGCATATCGGGTTCAATATCGTTCTGAAGAAAATCAACAGACCCTTTTTTGAACTCTAGCACTCGAATGATGGCATCAGGAATGATCTTGAAGACAAGACCAGAGACTGAGGGTTGTCCCTCCCAATAGGTGGTGTTCGCCTTTAGGACGACTTTTTCTCCCGGCAAGAATTTCTCCAGGGAAAAAGGCCCCGAACCGATGAGTCCGTTTTCCGTCGGGTCCCGACCTCGGGGAGAGCCTTCCGGAACAATGCCGAGCATAGAGCTTTCTAAGAATGGGGCGTGAGGAGCCTTCAGGCGGAAGCGGACGGTGTAAGGTCCTAATTGATCAACGGCCTCCACAACATTGAGTAGTCCCCTTTTTGGGGACTGGTTCTTTGGATCCAGCGCAGTTTCGTAGGTAAACTTCACATCCGCAGCCGTTAAGGGCTGGCCATTGTGGAAGGTCACTCCCTTCTTTAGATGAAATAGATAGGTACGTTCGTCGATCATCTCCCAACGTTCAGCCAGATCGGGTTTGAAGCGAGACCGCTCGTCCATGCGAGTAAGCGAGCTAAATATGAGCGCTGCAATCCGTGCAGAATTGGCGTCTGTGGCGTATCGAGGGTCGAGGTGAGTAGGACTGCTTTCGAGCCCAATGACCAGGTAGCCTGGAGGTCGGTCGGATGGAGAGGAAGGGAGACAGCCTAGCTGCGGCACAAGGGCCAGGGAGAGGGTAAGCAAAAGGCGGGTCGTGAACTTCTCAATAAGGTGAATTTTTCCGCTCAAAAAGTAATGGCTTGTCGTTGCCTCTTTTTCTTGACAGATACATAGCTCTCCCGGTAACATAAGTCAATTTTATCTCATCTAGGATAAGAACTGCTCGTGGTATTTGTCCATCGGTTATCAATCTTTTTTTTTCTTTCTCTGATTGCGCTGGTTCCCTTTCCCCCAGTTGAGAATCATGCCTTTGCGAAGGATAGTCCGTTTCCGCTTCTCCCCGGCCTTGAGGAGTCGGTTGAGTTCTGGAAGGAGGTCTTCACTAAATATAGCACCACGGAGCTTATATTTTACGATTCGACTAGCCCAACGAGAATTTATAAGGTCGTGGAGGTTGGTAAGAGGCGCCGTGTCCGTCGCCTGATCAGGGCAGAACTGAGGAAAATCAAGCGCACGTATAGCCTCAAATCAACACGCAAAGTGCGGGTCCAGCGAGGGGTGAAAGAGCGGTTTATCTTGGGCCTGGAGCGCTCTCGCCGTTATTTGGAACAGATGCAGAGGATCTTTGAAGAGAGGGGTCTTCCGATAGAGCTTACCTACCTGCCTCTGATCGAGTCATCTTTTCGAATCAATGCCCGCTCCCCTGCCGGGGCGGTCGGAATATGGCAGTTTATGCGCAGGACGGGAAGGCGGTTTCTCCGCGTCACTTCCAGAGTGGATGAAAGAAAAGATCCTCTGGAATCCACACGAGCTGCGGCTAGCCTATTGGAGGAAAACTACGAACTATTCGGCAACTGGCCGTTGGCGATCACCGCTTATAATTACGGTGAGAGGGGAATTCTTCGAGCCGTTAACCAGGTGGGCTCCTCGGATCTTGTGGAAATTATTCGTCGCTACAAGGGTCGTCGCTTCGGTGTATCGTCGAAGAATTTTTATGCTGAGTTTTTGGCCGCAGTGGAAGTGGCCAGCAAGGTTGAGGATTATTTCCCTGACATCGAGTTTCACCACCCCATCGTCCTGCAAGAGCTGGAGCTGAAACATGCCGTTTCTGTGTCTCCTCTGCTTCGATCAGCGGGAGTTTCGCGCCAGGAGTTCCTCGGCTGGAATCCAGCCCTTAGCCGTAGGATTAGAGTTCTCCCTAAGTGGTATCGCGTAAAGGTGCCTCCGGAAAAAATGGAGACATTTGAAGAAGCCCTCCATGAGATCGTGGATGGACCCTGGATCCGCCACCTTGTGGCGAAGGGAGAAACCCTCTCTCAAATTGCCAAAAGCTATCGAATCTCGATATTCGAGATTCAAAACATCAATGGGCTTTCGAACATTCATTTCATTTCAATTGGACAGCAACTCATGATACCCAAGCGCTGACCTCCAGCGCAAGGGACCGCTATCTGCATTTCTACACACCCTTTCCTTCCCCTCCGTGAGTGCGAGTCTTATTACGCCGGTTTCTGACTTAGGAAACTAGACTGTCGCGGTCGAGGACTGGTATTTTGACAGGCTAGGGGTTAGGGTATAATGACCAGTTACCCATGGATGTTACCTTGCTTCAGCTCACCGCCGCCATTTATCTTCTGGCGACGGGTAGCTTTATCCTCTATCTTGTACTTGCTAAGGATTTTTTCTCTCACCTCTCCCCACTCATTGTCCTTAGCGGTTTTTTGATCCACACAGCGGCCCTCGGGGTCTATTTCTTCAACACCGGCTACCCGGCAATAGCACAATTCCGCGAGGCCCTCTCATTCTATAGCTGGCTGATGGTAGGGGTCTACCTCTTAGTCCAGCTCAAGTATCGATTGACGGTTCTTGGTTGTTTCATTGCCCCCCTGGCCTTTCTGATGTCTCTAGCAGCATTTACCTTTGGTGTGGGCGGGGGAGAGCTTCCCCCGACTCTTAAGACCTATTGGCTTCCCCTCCACGTCACTTTGGCTTTTTTGGGCAATGCCTTCTTCGCGTTGGCCTTTGGCGTCAGCGTCATGTACCTCCTCAATGAATATCAACTGAAAAACAAGAAGGTGTCCGCTCTGCTCAAGCACTTTCCCTCTCTGGAGAGACTGGACCGTCTCAACTATGTATTTTTGATTTGGGGCTTCCCGCTCATGACGCTGGGCATTATCACGGGAAGCCTCTGGGCTCGCGTCCATTGGGGGGAGTACTGGTCCTGGGAGCCACGTCAGATCTCTTCAGCAATCACGTGGATACTGTATGGAGGATTGCTCCACGGCAGGATGACGGCAGGATGGCGTGGAAAAAAGGCAGCCTTCTGGACCATCGTGGGCTTTGCCGTTGTCCTGGGCTACTTTCTCTGGGGGGACGCTGTTTTCCCTGGCCGACATGGCGGAAGATTTGAGTAGATATGGAAAAAAGGATCATCATCGTCGGTCTTAATCACGACACTGCGCCCCTTGAGGTCCGTGAAAAGGTTGCCTTTGAAAACACATCCTTGAGAGAGTCCCTTAAGCGTCTGATATCTCTACCTTCAATCGAGGAAGGAGTGATCCTGTCCACTTGTAACAGGGTCGAGGTGCTGGCGGCATCAGCGGAGGAAAAAGCGGCTGTTCAGGATATCAAGAAATTTCTCGTGGAGCAGGAGTCTGTCGGGGACCCCTCCATTTTAGATGGCCACCTATACAGTTACTCGGATCAAGAGGCAGTACGCCATCTCTTCCGTGTCGCTGCGAGCCTCGACTCCATGGTAGTGGGGGAGCCTCAAATCCTGGGGCAGTTGAAAGAATACTATTTCGCTGCCCGGGAGGTAGGCACGGTTGGGACGATACTGCACCGCCTCTTCCATCGGTCTTTTTCAGTGGCCAAAAAGGTGCGCAGCGAGACGGCCATAGCTCGACGCCCAGTTTCGATAAGTTCGGTGGCAGTAGATCTAGCAAGGCGCATCTTCGATCACCTCGAAGAAAAGACCGTGATGGTCATTGGTGCAGGGAGGATGGGGAATTTGGTGGTCCGGCATCTCATCCAAAACGGGGTCCGAAGTCTCATGATTACCAATCGTACCTTTGAGCGCGCGGTGAAGTTAGCGGAGGAGTTTCACGCCAGCCCCATTCGGTTTGAAGACTATCGCCGTTACCTCAAGCTGGCCGACGTGGTCATCGGCTCTACGGAGTCACCCCAATTTCTCCTTGGTTCTGAGTCGGTGACGGAGATCTTGAGAGAGAGGAAGCAGAAGGCGATGTTCTTCATCGATCTCGGCAACCGACGGAACAATTTTGATCCGCGCATCAATGAGATTGACAACGTCTACCTCTACAACGTCGACCACCTGAAGGATGTCTCCAAGGAGAATCTTAAAGGGCGGGAAGGTGAGACGATCAAGGCCGATGAGATTGTTAACGAGGAGGTCGAGGGATTTGTCCGCTGGCTGGAATCCCTGGAGCAGGTGCCGACCATTGTGGCCCTTAAGGAGAGGTTTGAAGAGATTAGACAGAAAGAGTTGGAGAAGTCTTTGAGCACAAGCCTGAAAGAGCTTTCCGAGAAGGAGCGGCAGGCCCTTGAGGAGCTTACCTCCTCTATGATCAACAAGATATTGCACGCCCCGCTGGCTCGTTTGAGGACCCAACCGGAAAAGAAGTCGATATATGTAGAGGCGCTTAAGAGGTTTTTCAATCTAGATGAAAAGTGAAATGTCAGAAGGATTCAGAAGGCAGAGGCCTGAATGCAGAATCCAGAATTTAGAATTCGGAATTCTCACTTCTGGGTTCTGTCTCCGGCAGAGATGAAAGTCATTCGCATCGGTACGCGGGGGAGCGCACTCGCCTTGTCCCAGGCGACCTGGGTGAGACAGCGGCTAGAAGAGCGGTATCCTGTCCTTCAGGTCGAAATTCTGACCATCAAGACCAGCGGAGACCGCTTTCTTACCACCCCGATTAAAGCTATCGGGGGAAAGGGGATTTTTGTCAAGGAGATCGAGGAGGCCTTAGTCCAAAAGAAAATCGATCTGGCGGTCCATTCTATGAAGGATCTCCCTACAGAGATTCCTGCGGGCCTCACCATATCGGCTATTACCGAGCGAGAGGATCCGCGCGATGTCTTGGTTGAAAGTGACCATCGGAGATTAAAGGACCTGCCTTCTGGGGCCAGGGTCGGAACAGGAAGCCTGCGGCGCCAGGCTCAGATTCTCCACTATCGGTCTGACCTCGTGATTCTCCCCATCCGGGGAAATGTGGGTACCCGGCTTAAAAAGTTGGCTCGCGGCGAAGTGGATGCACTCGTGATGGCAGCTGCAGGCCTAAAGCGTATAGGACAGGAGGGTTGTGTAAGCGAGTATATACCTCCGGACATCTGCTTGAGTGCGGTTGGTCAAGGGGCGCTAGGGTTGGAGACTCGGGTTGATGATCCAGTGATTCAGGAACTCACATTCCTTCATCACGCGCCTACGGCCGTGGAAATTGCGGCAGAACGGGCGTTTCTCAGCCGTCTAGGAGGCGGGTGTCAGATACCGGTTGGGGCATGGGGATGTGTGGAGGGTAGTCAGATAAGACTCATGGGCGTAGTGGGCGAAACAACTGGCGGAAGGCTGGTAAGAGGAGAGGTAGCAGGTTCCCTTGCCGAGGCCGAAAAGCTGGGACAGGAATTAGCGGAGCGGCTTTTGCAAGAAGGTGCGGATAAAATTCTGACTGATGCGCGTTGGGGTTCTAATGATGAGGTTCGGGAGATCATCCCTGGTAGTGATAGAGAAGGTACGGCGGATGAGAACAAGCCCCTGCTTGGCCGCCACATCGTGGTCACGCGACCCCGCCGTCAGGCTAACTCCTTTGTGCGTGGAATCGAAGAACTTGGAGGCGAGGTAGTTGAATTTCCCACCATAGAGATCGTTCCCCCGAAAAGCTACAGTCCTCTAGATAGAGCCATCGGGAAGATCGAGGGCTATGACTGGATCATATTCACCAGTGTAAACGGGGTGAGGCAGTTTTTTGACCGCATTCGTCATCTCGGTCGGAGTATCAGTGACCTCAAGGGAATTAGGATTGCTGCCATCGGACCTGAGACTGCCAAGGCTCTGGAACCCTTCAATCTCCATGCTGATCTTGTGCCCGGTGAGTATCGGGCTGAGGCGATTTTGCAAGCGCTAAGGCCCGAGGAGCTGCGCGGGAAACGAGTTCTATTACCGCGAGCGGCAGCGGCGAGGGATGTTCTACCCAAGACGCTGCGGGAATGGGGGGCAGAGACGGATGTCATCGAGGCGTACCGGGCCGTTCTGCCAAAGAGTGATGCTGTCTGGCTTCGCGCTCTGTTGCTGGAGAGGAAAGTAGACGTTGTGACCTTCACGAGCTCGAGTACGGTCATCAACTTTGTCAAGTTCTTTCCTGGTGAGGATGTGAAAGATCTTTTAGATGGAGTTGCCGTTGCCTGCATTGGTCCGATCACTCAGAATACAGCGGAAGAGAAGGGGATCAGAGTTGATATTGTCCCCCGTGAGTATACGGTCGGGGGATTGACTCAGGCGATTGTGGACTATTTCAAATCTATGAAATAGTAATCTCGGCCCTACGCGATGAGCTTTCAGCTTCTCGTTCGAGGCCGATCGACTGAATGCCGATTGCCCTACGGAGGATGTGATGAAATTTCCTATCTACCGACCACGGAGACTGCGGAGAAATGAAAAGATGCGCGACCTCGTACGGGAGACTGCTCTCAGCCCCAAGGACTTCATTTATCCTCTATTCGTGTGTCCCGGCAAAGATCGAGTTGATCCGGTGTCTTCCATGCCGGGTGTGGCCCAGCTCTCGGTGGATCGTGTTGTTAAGGAATGTAAGGAGGTCCAAGCCTTGGGCATTCCTGCGGTAATCCTTTTTGGCATACCCGAGCACAAAGACCCTGTGGGCTCAGAGGCCTACTCGGAGGGCGGCGTGGTGCAAAAAGCGATACGGGAGATTAAGGAAAAGGTCCCCGGCCTTTTGGTGATCACTGACGTCTGCCTGTGCGAATACACCGACCACGGCCACTGTGGTGTAGTGAAGGGAGGAGAGGTGGATAACGATAGCTCGGTTGAGCTTTTAGCCAAAGAGGCGCTCTCCCACGCCATGTCTGGAGCGGACATCGTTGCCCCGTCGGACATGATGGATGGAAGAGTCGGAGCAATTCGGAAAATTTTGGACGAGAGAGGTTTCCAGCACGTGGCCATCATGGCCTATGCGGCGAAGTACGCATCGGGCTTTTACGGTCCTTTCCGTGAGGCCGCTGAATCCACTCCCCAATTTGGTGATCGCCGTTCCTATCAGATGGATCCAGGAAATGCTGATGAGGCATTGAGAGAGGTAGAGTTGGATATTCAAGAGGGCGCCGATATCGTCATGGTAAAACCGGCGATGGCTTATCTCGACATCGTCTACCGTGTAAAGCAAAAGTTCGGCTATCCCGTAGCAGCCTATAATGTGAGCGGCGAGTACTCCATGATCAAGGCCGCCGGCAAGAACGGATGGATTGAGGAGTGGCGAATCGTCACGGAAGTGCTCCACTGCATCAAGCGAGCAGGTGCAGACATGATCATCACCTATTTTGCCAAGGAAATGGCGCGGGAGTTGCGGGGTAAAGATTGAGGATCAGATAAACACTTCAGTGTTTTGACCTAACCGAAATAGCCCAGGGTGCGCCACCAGACGAACTGCAATGGAATTATCACCAGCCAGGCCAGCAGAGTCGTAACGACAAGCAACCGTGTGAGTTAACCGACCCGCACGCCGCCGAGATGCGCGGCCACAACGATCACGCCTGCGGCTCGCATAACTCCAGGCGGAACCCCAGAGGGCGTGGGTACGAGATATATAACTGCTCCTGCGAGGCAAGCGAGTGCGGCGACTGCGTGAGCAAATTCCCAGGATGACTTCATCCGACATCTCCCATCTCTGGATGGTTCCTTCTTCTCATGCGGCTATATTCTATGTAAACCCCGCCTCTTAAGGCGGGTACAAAGCCGATGGGGTTTCCAAAGGGGAGAAGCGGCAGCTCTTCCCTTTGGTCGAACACGGGGATTCAAACCCCGTGTTCGATATAACTTGATTTCTGTTTTTCAAATAGACGATTTGTGTGAAGCCCACCGTACTTATGCTCCAGTTCAATCGCCCATTTGGTAAAGCCTGGAGGAACACCTGTCTATCATGCACAGGCTAAGATACCGGCTTATCCGCCGACCAGCGGGAGGATTTTGATAAACTCGACCCGGGTGTCAGGGCCCAGTGTTAAGACCGCCTCGGGATCGAGGACGCGTTGATCGCTGATGACGATCATATAGTCTCTAGCAATATAGGCGCGTAGCGCGCGTTCACGCTCTTTATCTACGGGACCTGGAGCCAAGGTCTCTGGACTATCGTCGCGGACCAGCGCTTCAGGGGACAGGTACTCTCCGCTGAGCCCTGGCCGCTGGTGCGACTCGCATTCTGCAACTTCCTGGTCGACCTTCTGCCTGATGAGCTCGCGTACTGTCACGGTTGCCGAGGGCAGCGTAATCGATATCTGATGAATACGTTGACCGGCGGGGAGGCCAAAGATAATGGTGGTGATGGTGATCTGTATAGGACCAATCAGGATAAATCTCCCGTCAGGGAGGCTAAGCCCAGGGTCTGCAGCTTCCCCCGTGACGGGATGCCTTCGGGTGTCCAGCCGCGCAAGGCGTAATAGGCGTCGAGCATAGAGTCGAGTTCTTCCGGAGGACAATACATCCCTTTGTGCATGCCCTCTGGGACAGGTTCGTGCATCACCCGATAGGGCAGGACATCCTGGCTGCGCCGTACGCCTTCGCGTACGTTAAAGGCTCGCTCCAGGTTCCAGATGCGCTCACCAACCCGCTCAACTTCCTCCAGTGACATGTCCCATCCGGTTACGGCATTGATCATGCGGGGATAGAATTCGTTGAGCATCCCACCAAAGCCTCGCTCGCTAACGAATCGGCATTGCGTCATAGAATCGCCCACGGCGGTGAAATGCTGTGTCTTGATGGCAAACTCGGGCTTACCCTCGGGGGTGGTGTTGTCGTGGTCTGTGGCATACTGGAGCGTCGGCCGCGTATCGTGGTGACTGCCGCCCCGGGTGGCGGTTGCATAGCCGATGCTCATACCCTTGAGTACGCGCGCGGAATGCGCCGGTAGTTCCAGGCCCTTCACCGCATAGAGATACTTCTTGGCCTCCTCACCAAGCTGCTTCGCCAGACGCGTTGAGCCTTCAGCCAACAGGTCCCCCGGACCGCGCCGGTGCGCCGTTGCCTCGATGAGGTCGAGTATAGTGTGATAGTCGCCAAAGCGCAGATCCCTGCCAAGGCGCTCGCGGCTCAAGAGGCCCTTTTCGAAGCATTCAAAGGCAAAGGAGAGGGTAACGCCCAGGCTGATGGTATCCATGCCCAGTTGATCGCAGAGTTCATTGGCCTTGACGATCGAGGCTTTGTTGGAGTTGTCGAGCATGGATCCCAGGGCGTAAATGGTCTCATACTCCGGCATCTTCCATCTGGTCCCGGCGAATTCTCCCTCCTGCACGTGAAAATCCTTGCCGCATGCTACCGGACACTTAAAGCAGGTAGTGTCTTTTTCGAAGTAGGCCTCTTTGTAGGTTTCTCCAGAAATGGCGTCGGCCTTGTCATACACCTCTGTCTGCAGATTGCGCACGCCCAGGGCACCGATCTTATTAATGATGTTGACCAGAATGGTCGTACCGTATTTTTTTAAACTCGCCGTGCCCACATTCATTTGTTCTCGGACATCGCCGAGCAGGGCCTTTATCGCCCCAGGATTGGCCATCGTGGTTTTACGATTTCCCTTCACGGCTACGGCCTTGAGGTTCTTCGAGCCCATCACGGCCCCAAGCCCTCCTCGACCAGCCACGCCGTCTCGGCTCTTTTCCCAGTAATGGACGGCACAGGCAAAACGCACCAGATTCTCTCCAGCCGGGCCGATGGAGAGCACCTCTACCCCGTCCCCTTCCTGAGTGCGAATGGTCATGTTGGTGTCGTAAGTGTTTTTGCCCCAAAGATCCGAGGCCGCCTTTATCTCCGCGCCCTCTTCGTGCAGCAGCAAATAGACGGGATCAGGGGCACGGCCGGAAATAATGATCGCTTCGAATCCTGCACGTTTCTGAGTTACTGCGAACATGCCGCCGAATGTGCTATCGAAGAACAAGCCTGTGAGGGGTGATTTTGTGCCGGCACAGCACCGCGTCGCTCCGGGAACCAGGGTGTCAGTGACCGGGCCGACGGCAAAGACGATCATATTCTCCGGCCCGAGCGGATCAATGCCCGGCGCCAGACGCTCGTAAAGCAGTCGGATGGCAAAACCGTTTCCCCCCAGATAGTCTCTGGCAAACGACTCGTCAAAAGTTTCGATAGTGGCCTGACCGCTACTCAGGTCCACGTTGAGCATGCGCCCACTGTATCCGTGCATCGTTTCCTCCTTGCTATGACTTGCTTTCTAGATTATTTGCACCTATTTGGCAATAGGTCTGTCCCATCTTCCTATCTTCCTCTGTCTAATTAGAAGCAACGCGACTAGGTCGACAGCCTCTTGATCTTTTGTTTCAATGTCTTTTCACATTCGGTTTCACGCTGGGGCGTGTGGACCTGCGCCTCGGAGAGGCGAAACAGCAGAACCCGCCTTCCCCTTTCCAGTCGCAGGACATATGTGTTCGAGTCCGCATCATGGTAGGAGCCTGAAACCTTAATCCCCTGGCCCGTTGACCGAGCGATTCGATTGGCCCACTGTTCGATGCCGGCAGTCGCCCCATCGCCTTTCTTGTCCGTGATCATTTTCCTGCCCAATTATATTTTTTTTCGCTTCATTTATCCACTTCCCTCATCCTTCCTCGATTCACTATCGGAACTCGGCTCTCCGCATTCCAATTCGTCACGCGAAAATTTGGTCATAGGCCACGCCCAGTTTTCAACAGTTAATATTTGATGTTTGCCGACTAGAAGAGTTATAGTTCTTGCCAAGACGGGATAAGTGTCCATGCGCAATATCGAGTTCGCCCAGCTGTTTCGCGAGATTTCCCTCTATCTGGAGATGCAGGGGGTTCAGTTTAAGCCGCGCGCATACGAAAAGGTAGCTTTTACTTTGGAGGCCTTGGAGGAACCGTTGTCGGAGATATACAAGCGCGGGGGGATAAAGGCCCTGCGGGAGATCCCGGGAGTGGGGGAGGCCATTGCGGAAAAGATCGAGGAGATCATCCAAACCGGCAGGCTCAACTATTATGAGGAGCTCAAGAGGGAAATGCCGGTCGACGTTAGTTCCCTGACTGCAATCGAGGGGGTTGGACCCAAAGTGGTCAAGCTTCTCTACGACGAGTTGGATGTCAAGGATGTCTCCGATCTGGAACGGGTCGCCCATAATGGAAGGATTCGGGGCCTGCATCACTTTGGCGAGAAGATGGAGCAGAAGATTCTCCGCGGGATTGAATTTCTCAAACAGGGCAGGGGGCGGTTCACCCTCGGAGCTGCGCTCCCTCTGATCCTGGAGATCCGGGGACGCCTCAGCGAGTTGGCCTATGTTGATGAAGTAGAAGTGGCCGGCTCCATTAGGCGGCGCAAGGAGACCGTGGGGGATGCCGATATCTTGGCGACCTCTAGTAAGCCAGAGAAGGTCATGGACTTTTTCGTTTCCATGCCTGAGGTGGCACACGTTCTCGGTAAAGGCAAAACCAAGACAATGATCAAGCTCAAAAACGGTCTCGACGTAGATCTTCGCGTAGTGCCGGATGAGAGCTTTGGAGCAGCGCTCAATTATTTTACGGGGAGCAAGGACCACAACGTCGCCTTGAGACGGATCGCACAAGAGAAAGGACTCAAGCTGAACGAGTACGGCCTATTCCGCGGCGGCAAACGAATCGCCGGTAAAACCGAGGAAGAGATCTACAAGGCGTTGGGTCTCTCATTCATCCCTCCCGAGATTCGGGAGGATCAGGGCGAGATCGATGCCGCGAAAAAGGGCAAGGTCCCGGACCTTGTGGGCACCCATGACCTGCGCGGCGATCTTCAGATCCAGACAACATGGACTGACGGGGCCAACTCAATCGAGGAGATGGCAGAAGAGGCACGGCGATTGGGTCTGGAATACATTGCCATTACCGATCATACAAAAGGCCTGGCCATGACGGGGGGGTCGGATGAAAAGAAACTGCTCAGGCAGATGGCTACGATAGAGAAGATCAACCGGTCTCTTAAGGGGATCAGCGTTCTCAAAGGGGCTGAGGTCAATATCAACAAAGACGGTACGCTGGATATCAAGGATGAAGTCCTGGCCGAGCTCGATGTTGTCGGGATAGCCGTCCATTCCCACTTCAATCTATCCCGAAAGGAGATGACCGAGAGGATCAAGCGGGCGATGCACAATCCCCATGCCGATATCCTCTTTCATCCGACGGGTCGGATAATTCAAAAAAGGGAGCCCTATGATGTGGATATGGATGAGATCATCAAAACAGCGAAAGAGACAGGGACGGTGTTGGAGGTAGACGCCTATCCGGATAGATTGGACTTGAAGGATGAGCATGTCCGCAAGGCAGTAGAGGCGGGTGTAAAGCTGGTCATCGACTCCGATGCCCACAGCGTCAATCACGTGCGCTTCTTGGAATTTGGAGTGGCCCAGGCGAGGAGGGGTTGGGCACAAAAGAAAGACATCCTCAACACCCTCCCGCAAGGGGAGTTTTTAAAGTCTCTCAAGCGCCCCTAAGGCGCTTTAACCCTGTACCTTGGGGAAGGCGAAATGGGCTATAACGACTTTAAAGGGATGCCATTTTTCAGATCGATGGCCGGCAACGGCTGGGCGAACAGGGCAGGCTCGGCGGAGAAAAATTAGTCCTTTAAGCGAAATCGGAGAAGAAAATAGAAGGCGGCGATGCCATCCTTCCAGGTGATTTTTTTCCCTTCCTTGTAAGTTCTCCCATAATAGGAGATAGGAACTTCATAGACCCGCAAACCCTTCTTGGCTATCTTGATTGTAATTTCAGGCTCAAAACCAAAGCGGTTGGATTTGATACGGATGCTTTTGAGAATCTCCGCTCGGAATGCTTTGTAGCCTACTTCCATGTCAGATAGGTTGAGATTCGTTAGAAGGTTAGAGAAGAGGGTGAGGATCTGATTGCCCAGGTAGTGCCAAAAAAAAAGGACCCGGTGGGGTCCGCCGCCGTAAAACCGTGTTCCGAAGACTACGTCCGCCTTCCCTGAAAGTATAGGATCGAGTAAACTTTTGTAGTCCTGAGGATCGTACTCCAGATCAGCATCTTGGATAATGATCATATCTCCAGTGGCTTGGGGAATGGCAGACCTTATGGCAGCCCCTTTACCTTGGTTTACGGGTTGATATATCACCTTGAGCTCATTTGGGGGATCATTGTCCTTTCTGGTCTCTGCCTCGAGACGGTTTAGAATTTCTCTGCTCCCGTCAGTGGAGCCATCGTCAATGACGATAACTTCTTTCACAACGTCCATGCCCTGCACCCTGCGGACAGCTTCCCACACGGTGTCTACCTCGTTGTAGACGGGCATTATCACTGAGAGCATCACTGCTCGAACTCACGCTTTTTGAGTTCGCGAATGAAGGCGGACAGGTTCGGATCGCTGTTGATAAGCTCGTTGACCTTGTTCTGGAATTCGGCTGCAGCACGTTCCAAGGGAGTGGTGTCGACCCGAAGGCCGATCCATTGGGTTAGCCGAAGAACCAGGGCCAAAGCTCCTCGGGGGTTCGGTGACGGTGCAAGATAGTGGGGAATAGAGGCCCACAGGCTCATGTGGGGTATACCTGCCTTTCGGCAGGCGTCCCCTACAACCCCAATGATGCCTGTCGGTCCCTGATACCGGGACGGAATAAGATCGAGCTCATGCATGATTTTTTTGTCGGTTGAAAAGCCCGTCAAGGGGACGGGCCGTGTATAGAGGACCTCGTCGAGGTAGGAACCAAGGGTTACTATCATCTCCGCATTCCACTCGCGGGCCAAACGAAGGATGATTTCGTAGAAGGCCTTCCAGCGCAGGTGCGGCTCTGCCCCCGTTCCGAATATGAAATCCCGATCCACCCCTATTCCGGTCCCATAGTAGAAATCGTAAGATGGCCAGTGGATTTGCCGCTGGGTTCCATCGGTAAGGCGGACCTGAGGACGCTGGACCGAATAATCATAAAACTCCTCAGGATCGATGCTTGCAAACTTGGAGGCAATGAGCTGTTCTGTGAGGTAACGAACGGCCGTGCTCGCTGATGTCCCGGCATCGCCCCAGCCGGTGAAGGACAGGATCATGACCGGGTGTTTCATAGATGGCCGGCTTTCGTAGTGGACTGGATCTGTGCTCATTAATTCCCTTTTTACCATAATCTGTACCGCTTGCACCAGAGGGTTGACCGTGGCTACCTTCTGTCTACAACTTCAAGTTCGAGTTTGATATATTGATTCAATGTAAACCCCGCCTCTTGAGGCGGGCACAAAGCCGATGGGGTTTCCAAAGGGGAGAAGCGGCAGCTCTCCCCATTGGTCGAACCCGGGGATTCAAACCCCGTGTTCGATATAACTTGATTGAGCTGCTCACGACGGGGAGGGCAGATATTATTCTGAAGGAATTCTAGACTCTCTGGAAAGGGGTCGGCCACCCGAGAGAGGAATACGACAGGGAGAGAAAGGGAATGCTAGCCAAGCACATCAGCAATCGCCTCTTTATTACCAACAGCGATCCCTGTCTGGTGGTCAGTGTTGGCTTCTGCCCCGGTTTCATCCTGAAATTTCAAGGGGCTCGGCTTGGCTGGTTTTCATAGAGTATGAATAGTGACCTGACTCAGGATCTCCTCTTCTGTAATAACAAGGTGCTCTTCGGCCACGATTCGACCCCGGCATTGATTTCCTTTGAGGTCGAGAAGGATGGTCATGTCAAAATTTTCCGGCGGAAGGAAAGTTCCGTCCATTCAGAAGCGTTACCCTTTCATCCGTTCCTCCTCCTTGCGGGTGATGGATGGATTAAAGGATGGAAGGGAGAGTTTAACGTCGAGCCCCTGAAAGGGAATGCCCCATTCAGCCATCTCATTCTTTTTCCAGATCTGAAAGGACTGGAGTCCGCAAGGGCCTACCTCCAGAAAAATAGTGGGAAGGGCTACTCCGCGCCCGATGCCCCCTACCTCTATCTCAGTGATCCTGTCCAACAATACCTCCTTCTCTCCGGCAAGACACATTTCCTGGGCATGACCTTTGCTGATCTCAAGCGCCTGCAGATTGATATCGAAACCTACTGCCAGACGGGCTTTGAGTTTCCCAATTCGGAGCGAGAGGCAGATCGTATTACTGCCATTGCGCTTTCTGATTCCACGGGCTGGGAGAAATTGATTTCCGGGAAAGAGTACGGCGAGGCGGAGATGCTGATTGAGATGGTGCGAGAGATTCAAAACCGTGATCCCGATGTGATTGAGGGGCACAACCTCTTTCGCTTTGACCTGGAGTACATTGAGGCCCGGGCTAAGAGGTATGGAGTGCCATTGATTCTTGGGAGGGACGGGAGTCCCCTCAGCAGTCGCCCTTCGCGGCTGCAAATCGCGGAGAGGACAATCACCTATCGTAAGTACGAGATCTTTGGCCGCCATATCATCGATACCTGGATCCTCGCTCAGCATTATGACGTATCCGCACGGGAGCTACAGGGGTATGGTCTCAAAGAGATCGCACGCCATTTTGGCATAGCCAGCACTGATCGTACCTATGTCGCTGGTGATAAAGTCAGTTGGTACTTTGATCACGATGCGGATACCCTATTTCGCTATGCGCTCGACGACGTGAGGGAGACCCGTGCGCTGTCGGAGATCCTCTCGCCGAGCTACTTTGTTGAAGCTCAGATTTTTCCTTACAGCTATCAGAACGTTGCCCTAAGGGGTAACGCCACCAAGATCGACGCGCTGTTTCTGAGGGAGTATCTTAACCGGCGACATTCCGTTCCTAGACCCGAGGAGGCGAGAGAGGTGGTGGGAGGCTATACCGAGATAGAGCTCCAGGGAGCGATCAGTCGCGTACTCCACTGCGACGTTACTTCACTGTATCCTTCCATCATGCTCGTTTTTGGATATTTTCCCAAGAGTGATGGGCTCGAGATCTTTCCCAGCCTGCTCCGGGACCTGCGCGATTTCAGGGTCAAGGCTAAACAGATGGCGCGAGAGGCCCAGACGAAAGAAGACAAGATCCACTTTTCCGCTATTCAATCTACATTTAAGATCTTGATCAACTCCTTTTACGGCTATCTGGGTTTTGGGATGGGTCACTTCAACGATTTCGAAGCGGCGAACCAGGTGACGGCTAAAGGGAGGGAACTGATCCAGTCCGCAGTGCTCTGGCTAAAGCAGAGGGGCGCGGCGATTATCGAGATCGATACCGACGGGATTTACTTTGTCCCTCCCCAAGATATTAGTTCTGTGGAAGATGAAGAACATCTGATCCAGGGTCTTGCCGCCTCCCTCCCGTCCGGGATCGAACTGGAACTCGATGGGCGATATCCGGCAATGTTCAGCTACAAAATGAAGAACTATGCGCTCTTGGATAGTAAGGGGAGGCTTCTCATTAAGGGCTCGGGGCTGCGCTCGCGCGGACTAGAGCTCTTCCAACGCAGATGGATGGAAGAGATGCTTCTCCTACTCCTGCAGGGCGAGAGGGATCAGATCCCCGCTCTCTATCAACGGTATCTTGAGGATATTGAGCAACATCAAATGGATATCTCTCTTCTGATGAAGACGGAGACCTTGCAGGATTCTCTGGAGACCTATCAGATGAAAGTAAAAACGAAAAAGCGCAACCCTTCGGCCATCTATGAAACGGCATTGAGATCCGAGCGTCCCTATCAACCCGGTGATCAGATCTCCTATTATGTCACGGGTCAAGGGGCGAAGGTGAAAATCAATGAAAACTGCAAGTTGGCTTCACAATGGGACCCAAAGCATCCAGACGAGAATGTGGAGCATTATAAGAACAAACTCAAAGACTTGTACGAAAAATTCCAGCCTTTTATAGGGGAGGGGTCATGAGCGAGAGGATTGCCCTAATTACTGGAGGGGCCCGTGGTATCGGGCGTGCGGTTGCCTTGGATCTAGCCGAGCAGGGGTGGTCGGTTGCAATCTGCTATCGCAATAGCTCTAGAGAGGGGTCCGAGGTCGTAGAAGCCATAGAAAAAAAGGGCTCTCAGGGGTGGGCGACTCAGTGTGACGTGTCCGACCCTAAGGCGGCTGAATCATTGGTGCAACAGGTGATACAACGTTGGGGGCGGATCGACGCCTTGATCAACTGCGCCGGGCCTTATCATCGAGTTCAGCTTCTTCAGGAGACCGTGGAGGGATGGCACTCCATGTTCGATAATAACCTGCACCCGGTTTTTTACCTAAGCAGGGCTGTTGCCCAGGGCATGATCGAGCGCAAGTGGGGACGAGTTGTGTGCTTTAGCATGGCCAATGCGGACCAGCTCGTGGCCCAACCTCAGTTGACGGCTCATTATATCGCCAAGGTGGGATTGCTTGTCCTCGTCCGCTCCCTGGCCCGAGTTCTGGCCTCCCACGGCGTTACGGTAAATGCGATCTCCCCTGGATTTATCGATTCTGGAAGCTCGCCCAAAGAGGAGCTTGAGGCGATGGTGAAGAGGATCCCCGCAGGCTATGCGGGCACGCTTGAAGATGCGGTATCTGTGGTCCGTTTTCTCCTCTCAGAAGAGGCGCGATATATTAATGGCGCCAACCTCCATCTGAGCGGGGCCTGGGGAATCTAAGGGCAAATAAAAATTTTAGATTTTGGATTGTGGATTTTGGATTTAATCTAAAATCGAAAATCTAAAATCGGAAATGAGATTATGGCGATACGGAAAGAACAGGAAAGAGCCCTGGAGCTTGTGAACGAGGCAATGCGCCATCAAATGGCTGGGGAGTTGGAAAAGGCCATCAAGCTTTACAGGGATTCGATTGCGGTCTGTCCCACAGCCGATGCTCATACCTATCTGGGTTGGACCTACAGCTTTCAGGGGAAAATCGATGAGGCTATTGCCGAGTGTGAGATCGCAATTACAATCGATCCGGATTTTGGCAACCCGTACAACGACATCGGAGTTTACCTGATCGAGCGAGAGAAACTGGATGAAGCCATACCCTGGTTGGAGAAGGCCAAGGGGGCCAAGCGCTATGAGCCACTCCACTTTCCCTACTTGAATTTAGGCCGCATATTCGCTGCCAAGGGAATGATCAACAGGGCATTAGAGGAATTTCGCGGGGCCTTAAAATTCAATCCTGACGATCCCATGGCGCTTCAGGCAATCGAAGAGCTTGAGTCCAAGCTCCAATAGCTCAACAATTACATCGCCGGCCTTATATAGGGTGGGCAACGATTCAGGCGTGTGAATCTTAATACCGGGGGTGCAGCTTGGCGAGCGGAGGAATCGATGATTGAGAAAGAGAAGTTGGTTGACCTGAGAAGCGATACCGTAACAACCCCTACCGATGAGATGCGAGAGGCCATGCGAAACGCCGCAGTGGGGGACGATGTCTACGGGGAAGATCCCACTGTGAACCGCCTTGAGGAGTTGGCAGCTCTGCGGCTTGGAAAGGAGGCCGGTCTCTTCGTCCCCTCCGGGACCATGGGCAATTTAGTAGCCCTCTTGACCCATGTGGGCAGGGGTGAGGAAGTCATTCTTGAGGAGGACTGTCACACTTACAGCCTAGAGGTGGGAGGACCAGCAGTCATTGCCGGGATTCTAACCCGTACCCTGAGGGGAACCTATGGTATTCTGGACCCCCGCGATATCAGGCAGGCGATACGGTCCGAGAGCCTCCACAGCGCTAGGACAGCGCTTGTCTGCTTGGAAAGTCCTACAAACCGGGGAGGTGGGACCATCTATACCGTAGCGCTGCTCCAGGAGATCTTCGAGTTGGCCCACGAAGCAGGTATCAGTGTTCACCTGGACGGAGCTCGGATCTTCAATGCTGCTGTCGCTGTGGGAATTCCAGTAACGGAATTTTCTCGATGGGCTGATTCGGTAATGTTTTGCGTTTCCAAGGGGCTCGCGGCTCCAGTCGGATCTCTGCTGGTCGGTACCAAGGAGTGGATATCGCGTGCCAGGCGGTTCCGAAAACTCCTTGGAGGTGGGATGCGTCAAGCTGGGGTGATCGCTGGTGCAGGTATCGTCGCCCTGGAGACCATGGTGGACCGGCTGCGAGAGGATCACGAAAATTCCCGGCTACTTGCCGAAGGCCTGATCGGCATCGAGGGAATAGATATCGATCTTAAACGGGTCCAGACCAACATTGTGATCTTCACTGTCCGGCATCCTAAGATGACAGCCGAGAAGTTGACCCAAAAGCTCCGGGAGAAGCGGGTCTTTGTGAATCAAATCTCCGCTGATGCTATTCGCTGCCTGACTCACAAGGACGTTGTCCGGGATGACATTTTACGGGCCCTGAAGACGATTCGAAATAGCATGTCTGCAGATTAAAGCGTGTGGAATGGCCGCTTTCGTGACGTGGACTAAAAGCTGCTAAATCTCACTATTAATCTTTTTGTCTCTTTCAAGGGCTTTTTCTCCCACTTTTCAGGTGGCAAAATCTGTGGTTACCTATTCAGCCTTTGTGAGTTATCCCTATGAGAAAGCTTTTGGTTTTTCAGCATGTGGCACATGGAATTTTGGGGACCCTGAACCCGCTTTTTAAGAGCGCTGGCTATCGGATACGCTACGTGAACTTCGGGCGCCATCCCGACGCGCAGCCGAGCCTGAATGGCTACCAGGGTCTGGTGATTCTGGGAGGACCGATGTCTGTCGATCAAACGGATGAATATCCGTATTTACTAACGGAAGTCAGGTTGATTCAACAAGCGATTGATCATCAGATTCCCGTCCTAGGGATTTGCCTTGGGGCACAATTGATTGCAAAGGCGTTAGGCGCTAACGTTAAGCGAAACGGCGAGAAGGAGATCGGCTGGTATCCCGTTTTCCTGACGGAAGAGGGAAGACACGATCCTGTGCTGAGGCACTTTTAGGACAAGGAACACATCTTTCAATGGCATGAGGACACTTTTGAGATACCTGCGAATGCCGTACGCATCGTATGTTCACCGCTTTGTGAGAATCAGGCCTATAGATACGGGGAGAACGTCTATGCGTTTCAGTTTCACCTGGAGGTCGATGAGCCAATGATCGAACTATGGTTGAGACTCCCGGTCATGAAAAGAGAGATCAAAGCACTGAAAGGAAAGATCGGTCCGGATACGATTCGATGTGAGACGCCAATCTACATTGACCAGCTTAGGGAATTGAGTGACCGCACATTTACTGAATTTATCAAGCTGTTCGGTAATTGGGAGAAGCGCCGAAGACTTCCGTCACGATAAGCTGAGCAAATTTTTGATGCATGGTTGCAATACATCCGGTTCAAACTGGGAAGGAGACAAGGAGAGAGGGGTTAAGGGAGAGAAGCTCGATCAAGAATGAAGCCAGAATCCACTTTGTACCGTGGTCAATGCCACTGTGGGAATATTGGGATCAGATTTGAAAGCAAACTGCGTCCTGAACAGCTTCCTGTTAGAGCATGCTCGTGTTCCTTTTGCTCGAGTCATGGGGTGCGTACGATCTCCGATCCCAATGGTTGCGTTCAGATAATCATCCGTAATCCTGCTCAGTTGTGCCGATACCGGTTCGGGCTGAGGACGGCAGATTTTCTAGTGTGCAGGCAGTGCGGTGTTTACCTCGCTGCGGTATTGACAACAGACGACTGCTCTTACGCCACTATAAACATCAATACCTTTGATTTCAAAAAGGACTTCACCCAAGAGCCCATAGTAGTGACGTATGATGGAGAGACTGGTGCAGAACGAATAGCGAGACGTAAGACGAACTGGACACCAGTCCTCGCAATCGTAGAAGGTACTCATTAATGGAGGAGCTGAGAGCAATGAAAGAAGGCACGGTCATAATTACCGGATTTCACGCTCATGTCTATTATAATTCCTCAAATCGTGATGCGGCTGCCCGTGTGCGCGAGGGGTTGGGATCTCGGTTTAATGTGCAGCTCGGGCGATGGCATGATAAACCTGTCGGCCCGCACCCTCAGTCTATGTATCAAGTAGTGTTCTCGCCAGATCAATTTGGCAAGGTCGTGCCGTGGTTAATGCTCAATCGTGAAGGGTTAGACGTTCTAGTCCACCCTGAGACAGGCGATAATGTAATTGATCACTTAGACCATGCCCTGTGGTTGGGAAAGAAGCTTAAGCTCAATATAGGCACCTTTAAGTAAGCATAGGTAAACGTAGCAAAACAGCGCAGTCGACTTGCTACTTTAAGTTCCCTAGGGCTTGGTCTAATAAAAGCTATCCGGGATGGGTCGGCCCCAAGCAACCATTCAGGGTGAGGTATCGTATTCCTTGAGCTTGCGATAGAGGGTTGCCTTGGAGATGCCGAGGCGATTTGCTGCCAGGGAGACATTGTTTCCGACCTGAGAGTATGCCTGGATGATGGCCTGCCGTTCTATATCCTTCAGGGAGACCGCATCTCCGTCCTCTTTGAGGGGTTTTAATGGCTCTTGAAGGGTGGTTTTGGTCTGCAAAATAAGATCGGTGATGACATCCTCCTGTGTCATTGCCATTGCGTACTCGATTGTATTCTCTAGCTCGCGCACATTACCCGGCCAGTCATACAGCATAAGCCTTTGCATGGCCTGGGGGGTAAGGGCTCTTACCTCTTTTTTCATCTGCTGACCGAACTTTTTCAGGAAATAGTCTATCAGATAGGGAATATCCTCTTTCCTTTCCCTTAGAGGGGGAAGAAGAATAGGAATTACATGTATCCTGTAAAAGAAGTCTTTACGAAAAAGTCCCTTTTTAAGCTCTTCTTTCAGATCATTTTTTGCGGCCACAATAATCCTGATATCCACCTCTACTGGTTTCTCGGTGCCGATAGGATAAAATTGTCGCTCTTGAATTACCCTTAAGAGTTTAGCCTGAATGGATAGCGGCATATCTGCAATTTCATCTAGAAAGATGGTTCCTCCATGGGCCTGGGTCATTAACCCCTTGCTGCTCCGGATCGCACCCGTAAACGCCCCCTTGTTATGGCCAAAGAGCTCGCTCTCCAGCAAAGTCTCAGGAATAGCAGCACAGTTAATAGCCACAAAGGGGTCGTCTTTCCTTTCGCTGGCAACATGAATGGCCTTGGCAATGAGCTCTTTTCCGGACCCGCTTTCTCCATAGATGTAAACGGTAGATTCAGTTTTGGCGATACGGGATACTACCTCCAGCACTCGCTGCATTTTTTGGCTCCTGGCCACAATATTCGAAAAATTATATCTCTCCGCCACAAGTCCTCTAAGCCTATTGACCTCAGATGTGAGCTTGCGATTTTCTACGGCCTTTTCGATCTGTAGCAATAATTCCCGTGAGTCAAAAGGTTTGGTGAGGTAAGTATAGGCACCTAGCCTAATAGCCTCTACAGCGCTTTCAATGGTTCCATGCGCGGTCAGAATGATAACCGGCAACCCGGGGTTTATGGAATGAAGCTTCTCCATCACCGATATCCCATTCTGGTGAAAAAGCTTCAGGTCAACAATGGAAAGGTCAAAGACCTGCCCTGTGCTCGCCTCTAGAGCATCTTCCTCTTTGAAGGCTGTAGCTACCTCATAGTTCGCTGATTCCAGCCTCATTTTTAACAACTCTATGAGGTTTTTATCATCGTCTACCAGCAGGATCTTTCCAGCTGAGGTTTGCTCTCTCATCTAGTTTCCTCTCTTTTCTTCTGCTCAACCTCAATATCCACCTGTTTTGACTCGGTAATCATCTGTTTTAGCCCTTTAATCTTATTATTTAGTCTCTGTTTTTCGCTTTTTGACTTCTCAATAATCTGGGTTAGTTTTTCGAGCTCTTTGTTAATCCTCTGATTCTCCGCAATCTCATTATTTAGTCTCTGATTTTCGCTTTTTGACTTCTCAATAATCTGGGTTAGTTTTTCAAGGTCTTTGTTAAACCTCTGATTCTCCTCGAGTAACTTTGCCCATATTTTTGCTTCCCCGAACAGAGAGCTTTTCGGATAATCCTTTACCAGTTTTTTGAAGAAATAAATTGACTTCCCGTAGTTATTTCGGGGATTTCCGTAGTGAGCATAGATAATTCCCAAGTTGAAAAGTGCCTCATCACTCGGCGGCTTGTCAGCGGACAAGGATAGAACCTTCTCGTTTTCCTTTATGGCCGCCTCGTAATCTCCCCACACTAGATATCGTTTGCTACGGAGCAGCGGATCCCGAGCTTCCTTATGCTCTATTATATCTAGCAATAACGCATCACATCCTGAAAGAAAAAGAAAGATCAGGACGGCAGTACAAAAATAAAGGTGCTTCCCTGGTCGGGTTTGCTTTCTGCCCATATTCTACCACCATGAAATGATATTATGTGCTTAACAATAGCTAATCCTAAGCCCGTACCCTTGATCCCCGTCGAATCTGTCGAG
>JAZFYO010000161.1:0-8766 GCA_036443615.1 Binatia bacterium
GGAGCAAGGACCATGGCGAAGTACTGTGGGATGGACTCCGGAACGGTTATGTGGACATGATCGCCACCGATCACTCCCCCCACACGCTGGAGGAAAAAGGTTCAGATATTTATGGCAAGATGTTGAAACCGGCGATCTGGGATTGCATATCAGGCTTTTGCGGAGTAGAGACAGGCCCCTCACTTATCCTGACAGAAGTTAATAAGGGGAGATTGAGCCTGAACCAGTACGTCAGGCTAACCTCGGAAAACCCAGCAAAAGTGTGGCAGGTCTATCCAAAGAAAGGCGCCCTTCGTCTCGGGTCGGATGGAGACATTACCATTGTCGACATGGATAAGGAGGGGACCATTGACGTCAACAAACTGCATAGTAAAAACAAGCCCTCTCCCTGGCATGGTTGGAAAGTTAAAGGTATCCCGGTAGCTACCATAGTACGCGGGCATGTCCAGATGCGTGATGGGGAAGTGGTGGGAAAACCAATCGGCCGCATGGTTAAACCCAACCCAAAATAGGAGCAACTGTTTCGTGCTGCTCAAGGATCTCAACCAATGGGATGACATCTCCAGCCAGGCAAGGCTGGTCCGCTCCAAACAGCTCCTGGGCGAAAACGAAAGCAGGATCAACAGAGACTCCATGATCGGTTTTTCCATGGACCATGCAAATGGCCCTGGACCAAATTCTATTTGCCGCCACGGGCGGCACTTCAGCGAGGAGGTTTCCCTTTCCGCAGCTACTATGGAGATCGACCAGGAAAATCCACGCCGGTCGAAGATCTCCTTCGCGTTGGGTAAACCCTGTCATGCCTGGAGAGATAAGAAAGGACATGTCGAATTGAATATGTGCATGGACTCCTCCTCCATCCCCGCAGATTTGACTAGCGGAGAGGCTTGGAAGAATTTTTATCAGGAGGAGGCACGGGACTAACATTTAATAAAAAGTGGAGTGTGAATGGTGTATATAAAAAACATTTTTTCGCTGCTAGACATTCACTATTTGCTATTCACTATTAACTGTTAACTGTTCACTAAGAAATGAGACGACCAGAACCCCTGGATATCTTTCAGCCGAACTCGGTTGAAGAGGCCAGTTCAATCCTGCGAGAGAAAGGTCCTGGCGGGAATTTCCTTGCCGGGGGAACGGACCTCATCATTGCCATCAAGGAAAAAGGTCTGGTTCCAAAATACATCGTAGATCTGAAAAGAATACCGGCGCTTTCGGGCATCCGGGAAGAACCCAAGGGGGGACTGGCCATTGGCGCCCTGACCACACTGCGCGAGGTCGAAACTTCTCCAATTCTAAGGCAGAGATACCCGTTCCTGGCACAGAGCGCTGCAGAGGTGGGATCCATCCAAATAAGAAATCGTGCCACCATTGGCGGCAACATGGCCAATGCTACCCCCTCTGCAGATGTAGCGCCCTCCCTCTTGGCTCTAAAGGCAAAGGCGAAAATATCAGGCAAGGCTGGAGAGAGGGTCGTCGAGCTGGAGAAGTTCTTTCGCGGCCCCGGGCAGACCGTTATGGGTCCGGATGAAATTCTTACCGAACTTCTCATCCCCCCGTCTCAGCTCGAGATTGTAGGAGAGTACATCAAATTCTCGCCCCGCGAAATGATGGACCTGGCCTACATCGGTGTGGCCGTCGCCCTGCTCTTGAGCAAAAAGGAGAGAAGGTGCGAGGAGGTTCGTATCGCCCTCGGAGCAGTCTCACCAACACCCATGAGGGCAAGGAAAGCGGAGAGCGTCCTGTCAAAGCAAATTCTCACCGAAGAACTGGCTGAACGGGCGGGCGAGGAGGCATCCAGGGAATGCAAACCCATCAGCGATGTGCGCTCTTCGGCAGAGTACCGCCGGGAGATGGTTCGTGTGAATACCAAACGGGCCCTGCTCAACGCAGTGGCCAATCAAAATGGCGCAACGCCGTGGAATCGCAGAAGAGACAGAAGGTACTGACGAAACGGGAAGCCATGAAGAAAAAGATCAACATCACCCTGAATGGAAAAAAAACAACCCTGGAAGTGCCGTCGCACCGCCTATTGTTGGACCTGCTTCGGGACGAGATCGGCCTGACCGGTACCAAGGAGGGTTGCGGGACCGGCGACTGCGGAGCCTGTACCGTCCTTCTTAACGGCAAGCCGGTCAATTCCTGTCTGGTTTTTTCCGGAGAGCTCGATGGAGCAGATCTAGTGACCATCGAGGGGATAAAGATAGGTCCCGAGCTCCATCCGCTCCAAAAGGCATTCATTCAAGACGGAGGTGTCCAGTGCGGTTACTGCACCTCAGGGATGCTCATGATGGCCAAATCATTTTTAGATGAAAATCCAAACCCTACCGAAGAAGAGATCTGCTTCGCACTATCGGGCAACTTGTGCCGTTGCACAGGCTACGCCAAAATTGTCCAGGCGGTGAAAGACGCAGCCTCAGAGCTTCGGGCTAAGCAGCCCTCATGAGATAGACACAAGAAAAGGGGTAACGATGGCAGAGCTAACAGTTGTCGGTCAGCCTATCACCCGCGTAGACGCCATGGAAAAAGTTACCGGGGAGACCGTCTATGGCTACGATCTCGCCCTCCCGAACATGCTTTATGGTAAGGTCCTCTATGGCACGAAGCCCCATGCCAAGATAAAGCGCATCGACACCTCCAAGGCCAAGAAATTCCCTGGTGTAGTAGCCGTTATTACTGGAAAGGACACAACGTGGACGCACGGAGAGGCGATTAAGGACAAACCCTTTCTGGCCCAGGGAAAGATCCGTTATATTGGAGAGCCGGTCGCGGCAGTTGCCGCAGTGGATGAGGATACGGCTCAGGCCGCAGTGGGACTTATAGAGGTTGAATACGAGAACCTCCCCGCATATTTTTCGCCCGAGGAGGCCTGCAAGCCTGGGGCCATGCCGATTCATGAGGATTTCGCCAGCTACCGCAAGAGCAATTTTATCGTGGGTTCCCCGCTACCCAATGTCTGCGAACACTTCAAGCTCAGGACCGGAGATGTGGAGCAAGGATTTCAAAAATCGGACCTGACTCTGGAGGAGCGTTACGTAGTCCCGGTCATCCAACACGCAGCGATGGAACCCCACTCGGCTCACGCCCAGGTGGATCCAAAAACCGGACGCGTTACCATTTGGGTAGCCAACGATGCCCCCTTCCGTGCCTTGACCGAGATCTCCGAGGCCCTCGAACTCCCAAAGGAAAAGATCCGGCTGATCAACCCTCCTCAGGGGGGCGGATTCGGCTCCAAAGGCGGACTCAAAACAGAGACAATTGCCATTGCCCTTGCCTTCCATACCAATGGCAGGCCGGTCCGGGTTAAGTTCAACCGTGAGGAGACCTTTATCTCAACCATCACTCGTCATGAGGCTGTGGTCTATATCAAAAGCGGTGTGATGAAGGATGGGACCCTGGTGGCTCGACAGATGACGATATACTGGGGAGCGGGAGCCTACGGTGAGAAGAGCCCGACGGTCTGTATCAGAGGCAGTCTACCGGCACCCGGACCATACCGTATTCCACATGTGAAGGTAGACGGCTATGCAGTCTATACCAACAAGCCCGTCGCAGGGGCCTTCCGAGGGTACGGAATTCCTCAGGGCGCCTGGGCTTGTGAGCAACACATGGATGAGCTCGCCCAACGCCTGGGAATGGATCCTCTCGAATTTCGCCTAAAAAATGTCTATGTGGATGGAGACGTCGCATACTGGGGAGAAAAACTCCACAGCGTGGGTCTGAAAGAGACACTGCTCAAGGCGGCAGAGGCCATCGACTGGAACAAACCACGAACCAAGGAGATCGGCCGAGGTCTGGCGTGCATCTCCAAGCCGACACGCTCCCCAACCACGTCCGCTGCCGCAGTCTTGATTAACAGTAATGGGGAAGTCAAGGTCCTTGCAGGAACCGTAGAGATCGGTCAGGGCTGCAGTACGATCCTTTCCCAGATAGCTGCCGAGGAGCTGAAGGTATCCATCGAGAAGGTTCACATGGCCCCGCTGGATACCGACGTAATCCCTGTTGATGCCTCGACCACTTCGAGCCGGAGCACCTACCACATGGGTAACGCCGTAAGTCGAGCGGCCATCAGCGCCCGCGAGCAGCTGTTTGAGTTGGCCGGCCCCATGCTCGAGGCCGAGAAACAGGACCTCGCCTTCTCCAACGGCAAGGTGTACCTTAAAGATCAACCTCAGATGAGTCTACCAATTGGGGAGGTAATACGGAGAAAAATGGGGTCCGACGGAATGCTTCGAGGTGACAGCTCCTACACCTACGATCTTGGAAAAGATCTCGATCTGGAGACAGGACACAGCGATCACGCCTCTGCATTTTACATGTACGCCACTCAGGCAGCCGAGGTCACCGTGGACGAAGAGACCGGGCGGGTACGGCTGCTTCGAATGGCCGCAGCCCACGATGTGGGAAAGGCCATAAACCCCCTAAACTGCGTGGCACAGATCGAGGGTGGCCTGGCCATGGGAATCGGGGCCGCGCTCCACGAGCAACTCGTCATTGATGACAACGGAAAGGTTCGCAATCCCTCTTTCTTGGACTACCACCTGCTCACCTCACTAGATATGCCGGAAATAATTCCGATCATCGTCGAGTGTGCTGAGCCGGAAGGCCCGTACGGAGCCAAAGGACTTGGCGAACCCGTATTGGCACCCACGCCTGCCGCAATCGGCAATGCCGTCGCCAATGCCTTGGGGACTAGGATCTACGATCTTCCCCTAACTCCGGAACGGGTTTACTGGGCAATTCAGCAACGGAAGAAAAAGGATGCCGCATAGATTAGATAGAGATCTGAGATAGAAATGATGCGTATGCCATGAAGATACCGTGTGCGATATATCGCGGTGGAACCAGCAAGCCTATCTTCATTTTGGAGAAGGACCTGCCTCAAGACCCAAAAAAGAGGGATCAAGTGATCTTGGCGGCATTCGGCAGTCCGGATATTCGACAGATCGATGGGCTAGGCGGCGCAGACCCCTTGACCAGCAAGGTCGCCTATATTGGTCCGCCGACCGTGCCTAATACCGACATAAATTATACATTCGGGTATGTCGGGATCTCTGCACCGGTAATTGATTATAGGGGGAACTGCGGCAATAGCTCCGCAGCCGTAGGACCATTTGCCCTGTTACGCGGGTTAATCAAGCCAAAAGAGCCCATCACCACGACAAGGATCTACAATACCAACACTAAGAAAGTCATCGTAGCTGAATTCTCGGTGCGCGACGGGGAGTTCCTAAGCGAGGGCGGTCTACGAATCGACGGCGTTCCGGGAACAGGATCTAAAATCCTCCTCGACTTCATCAACTCGGGTGGTTCCGTAACCGGAAGGCTCTTGCCCACGGGGAAGGTCAAAGAAGAGGTCAAATTTCCCACGGTCGGGACCTTGACGGTCTCAATGGTAGACGCGGCGAATCCCTTTGTCTTTGTCAGGGCCCGGGATTTGGGACTTCAAGGGAACGAATCGATGGAAGAGGTCGCCGGTAATGGTCAACTTCTCGATCGGTGCGAGGAGGTCCGCTCCACTGTTGCGGAGATCATGGGAATTGCCAAAAAAGAAGAGGCCACTCGATTGAGCCCTGGCGTCCCAAAGATCGCCCTGATCTCACCTCCCACCACCTATAGAACACCAAAAGGAACCATTGACGGCTCGGAGGTAGACATAATCGCAAGGATGACTGCCCTGCAGAAGCTGCACAAGGCCTACGCAGTCACCGGCGCTGTTTGTCTCGGTACGGCCGCCAAAATTGAAGGTACGGTCGTCCATGAGATCTTTCGCGAGATCCAACCCGACAACCCGCCAGCAGTGCGGATTGGTCACCCTTCCGGTACCATTCAAGTTGAGATCGAGCTCGAGAAGAGAGAGGGTCAACTGGAACTCACAAAGGCCGCCCTCGCCCGTACCGCACGTCTCTTGATGGATGGCTTTGTCCATCTACCGGATACGATTCTGGCTTGACCATTGCCATCCATGAGTGAAAGTGAACATAATAAAATCCCCGTAACCATCCTAACCGGCTTTCTCGGTTCCGGTAAGACTACGCTGCTAAATCGGATTCTAACGGCTCCGCATGGATACCGGATCGCTGTCATTGTGAACGAGTTTGGCGAAGTTGGAATCGACCATCAACTCCTCATCTCATCCGACGAGGAGATCGTGCAGATGAACAACGGCTGTATCTGCTGCACGGTCCATGGCGACCTGCTGCGAGGCCTCTTCCGACTACTGGACCAGAGGTCGAATTTCGACGCCCTCCTGTTAGAGACCACGGGACTGGCGAACCCGGCGGCCGTGGCACAAACCTTCTTGGTGGACGAGAGAATACGATGGGAATTTTCGATGAACCAGGTCGTGACTTTGGTCGACGCCAAACATATCGAGGGCGACCTTGAATCTCAAGTCGAGGCTCAAGAGCAGATCGCCTTTGCCGACACCATCCTTTTGAACAAGATGGACCTGGTTTCCACCGAAGAACTGGATCAGCTAGAGTCGAAGATCCGCAGTCTCAACACTACTGCAACCGTCTTTCGCACCAAGAATGCCGAGATCGACATCCCGACGTTCCTCACCACCAAGGCGTTTGACCTCGAACAAAAACTGAGCTGCGCTCCAGACTTCCTCTCAGAACAAAATCACAATCACAGCCCGTCCATCTCCACCGTCTCCTTTGTCGAGCCGGGAACTCTGGATAAAGCGAAACTGAGTCACTGGTTTCGCTCCGTTCTCAGTGACCAGGGGGCGAATATCCTCCGCATGAAGGGGATCCTCAACCTGCGCGGTGATACCCAGCAATTTGTCTTCCACGGGGTTCACATGATGTTCGAAGGGAGACTGGGCCGGGAGTGGGCCGAAAATGAAACCCGGCTGAACCGGCTTGTCTTCATCGGGAGGGATCTCGACAGGGAGAAGTTGCTGCAGGGATTCAAGGAAAGTTTTTATTCCGAGAACGGGGTGAGTACATCGGGCATCGGGCCGACCAGCGATGACGAAATCTCTCCCTACACACTAGATCAGATCAGGGTGTGGGTCAGACAGGCCCTGGAATTTCCTCCACAGGCTCCAGTTGTTGTCAAAGAAGTTCCTTGCGTGAAACCCGGCTGCCCACCCATTGAAACAGCCATCATGGTGCTGTTGGAGCACGAACCTCCCCGATTCTACAAAATTCAGAAGACGGTCAACGCCGTCACGTTCGACAGCGTCTACGACCTGATCGAAAACCCCATGCCCTGCTGCTGACCCTCAGCGCAGGTATTCCCCTTGCCATTTCTCCTGTCAAATCCGTTTTAGAATTCTGCACACTCGGCCTCCAATTCGACATCAATCTTTAATGTCATAATGCGAAAAATTTAGGAACATTCGGGACCATATTAGGCAATGCTCCCCTGATCATTGCTAATTTTTCCTTGAAATGATTGTTCAGCCAAAAAATTAGGAATTGCCAAAATGTAATAGTAAATGCGTTTTATGACAGAATATGGCAGGATATCCAAGGGACCAGGGCAAATTTGCCCAAAAGTTGTTTAATGCCTGAATCCAGAGAATGTAAGGAACAGGTAACCCTTTGAAATCTATTACTTCCGCTGTTTGGCCCTATTTTTGCTCAACATTTATGATATTCGGCAAATATGAAGTGTGAACTGATCTAAAGGGGGGGCATGAGAACCTTACGCTTAGCTACCAGAATTTTTGCCTCTATTTGCTTCCTCGCCGTGCTCGGTATGAGCTTGCTCGTTCAGGCTGGCGTCGGCCATACCCAGACAGGCAGCGGCAAGGATGGACCGATGGCCAAAGTCAGCGGTGACTTGTCCGTCTTGTACGCCGAGTACGTCTCTTACCTGGAACAAGGCAGAGTCAAAACGTTCAAGCCCAGCAACCCCCTGTTGCGAGTAATCGCCGACCGGGTGGTCATCGACGCGGTCGCCTCCGGGGACGCGGGTGCCTTGCAATCCGACTTAGAAGCATTGGGAATGCAAAAGGCCGCGGCGTTTGGACGCATAGTCTCGGGGCAGCTATCTATCGGTGCCATTGACGACATGGCCGCCCTGGACAGCCTAAAATTCGCCCGGCCTGTCTATGCTGCAACCCGACGTGGGTCTTCCACCTTCGGTGCACAACAAGCACCCAATCGTGGTCTCCCGCAAAAGGGGGGAGTAGCCCGCTGAACAATCACTGAGTGAAGCATGGGCTTGGCACTCGAACGCCCTGCGGGGCGAACCCTGAGCCGCAAAATCTTGTTGTAGTGTTAGGGAGGAACTTAGCATGAGACGATTTATCACGCTGCCTGTGTTTGTTATGACATTGCTCATTCTGGCCAGCGGCGTCCGTGCCCAAACGGCGAGTGGCAAGCACGGGCCGACGGTCGAAGTTGACATTCTGGCCGGCGCCGGCCGCGCCCAGGTGGCCAGCGGCAAGAGAGGGCCGATGGCCAAAGTCGGCTTGGAGCTGGCCAGCTTGCACGAAGAGTACCAATCTTATGTGACGTTGAAGGGTGGCTCCAAAGGGTTCAAGCCCAGCAACCGCCTCTTGCCAGTGAGGGCCAACCGGGTCGTCATCGACGCCGTCGCCTCCGGCGACGCGGGTGCCCTGCAAGCTGATCTGGAAGCATTAGGTATGCAAAACACCGCGGCGTTCGGACGCATAGTCTCAGGCCAACTACCTATCGACGCCATCGAAGGCATGGCTGGCCTGGGCAGCCTGAGGTTTGCTCGGCCTGCCTATGCGATGACTCGCGCAGGGCTGGTGACGAGCCAGGGTGATGTAGCCATGCGCTC
>JAZFYO010000162.1:0-8891 GCA_036443615.1 Binatia bacterium
GTGGAAAAGGACCTCCCCATTGGAGGAAAAAATGAAATCAGTGAAGGTGCCTCCCGTGTCAATTCCAAGAATAAAGCGCATCTATCTCCATTCTAAGAACTAGACAAAAATAAAAGATGACTCGCGCCAAGACGCCAAGCCCGCAAAGAAAAATTTTTCCTATTTTCTTCGAACTTGGCGTCCTTTGCCCCGTGGAGTAAGGCCTTGGGGGTCATACTCGGCCTGCGTTGAGATCAATACTCCACAGGGCGAGTCATCGTTTATCCGACTCCCTAAACCCAAATTCAACGGAAAATTTTAAATATCTTTGGCTAGGATTTTCCCCGTCGGGACTTGGCTTCAAAGAGCCGTTGCAGCGATTGGCGTATTTCCGGATCCTGAATGGAGCGGAGCTGTTCCTCAGCTGGTATAGACTCTAATCCGGGTTGAGGGCGAGGTGGTGTGGAGGGGTCTTCAGCTTTGGGTGGTGGTTCATTGGCCTCGACTTTACCGACAACAAAAAAGATATTTTTTACAACTTCTTTTCCCACCCGCTGATTAAGCTTCTCTGCGATCATTTCCTTCATGTACTGGAGTTGTTGCATCCAAGTTGGGGCCGTGACTTTCACGAAGAGGGTGCCATGACGGATCTTCTCCGGCTGGGCATTGCGGGCAATCGTGGGCCCCACTATCTCATTCCAGATTGGCCATACGCTGTATTCGGTTAATCTGCCTTCTAGATTCAGTCTTTGCAGGGATTTCCCCAGAATCTCTCCGAGCCTCTCAATCTGAGGCTCTTTTTCCTCTCTATTCATGCGATCAGAGTATACCCTAAAAATTATCTTGACAACACAACATGTGGTGACTCATAATGTTTTTTCTACCACATGGAGTAGTAGAGAATTCATAAATAAGGAGTGAGGTGAGATGGCATCCACGGCATCAAATAAGGTGAGGGAGAAAGCTGTTGAGACGGTGGTAAAAGTTGGCCGCGGGGTCAAACTCGAGCGTTATTTTACTCGCGCGGGGATTCATCCGTACGAGGAGGTGGAATGGGAAATCCGTTCGGCCACTATTGCCAATGATAAGGGAAAGGTGGTCTTTGACCAGCCCCAAGTGGAGGTTCCCAAGCTCTGGTCTCAAATGGCTACCAATGTGGTCGCCTCCAAGTATTTCCGAGGTCCCTTGGGTACACCAAGCAGGGAGTGGAGCGTGCGCCAGCTGATTGGCCGTGTGGTCAACACGATCACCTCGTGGGGTAAGGCTGACGGCTACTTCGCCAGCGAGGAAGACGCCCAGACCTTCTCCGATGAGTTGGCCCACCTACTCCTCTATCAGAAGGCCTGCTTTAATAGCCCGGTCTGGTTTAACTGCGGGATTGAGGAGAAACCCCAGTGCTCTGCCTGCTTTATCCTGTCGGTGGACGATACGATGGAGTCGATTCTCGATTGGTACCGCAAGGAGGGGATCATCTTTAAAGGGGGATCGGGGTCTGGGGTGAACCTTTCCAAGATTCGCTCCGCGAAGGAGCAGCTGGCCGGTGGTGGCACTGCCTCGGGACCCGTTTCTTTTATGAAGGCGGCAGATGCCTCGGCCGGGGTGATTAAGTCCGGAGGGAAGACTCGGCGTGCAGCGAAGATGGTCATTCTTAATGTAGACCACCCCGACATCGTGGAATTTATTAACTGTAAAGTGAATGAGGAAAAGAAGGCCTGGGCCCTCATCGAGGCGGGATACGATGCCAGCCTGGATGGGCCGGCGTACGGGAGTGTCTTCTTTCAGAATGCCAACAACTCGGTCCGCGTGTCCGGCGAGTTTATGAAGTGCGTGCAGGAAGACCTGGAGTGGAAGACGCGTTATGTTACCACGGGAGAAGTCTGTGAGACCTATAAGGCGCGGGACCTACTCAGGATGATTGCTGAGGGGACCTATTTCTGTGGTGATCCTGGGATTCAGTTCGACACAACCATCAACGATTGGCACACCTGTTCCAACACGGGACGCATCAATGGCTCCAATCCCTGTTCCGAATACATGCACCTGGACAACTCCGCCTGTAACCTGGCCTCGCTGAACCTGCTTCAGTTTCTCCGGGATGATGGGGTCTTCGACGGAGAGTCTTTCCGCCGGGCGGTAGACATCATGATCTTGGCTCAGGACATCTTGGTGGATAACGCCTCGTATCCTACCTCGACGATAACCTCTAACGCCCGTGATTTCCGCGAGCTGGGATTGGGATACGCCAACCTTGGCGCCTTACTCATGTCTCTGGGCCTCGCCTATGACTCGGAGGCGGGCAGGGCATATGCTTCGGCCGTGACGGCCATCATGACCGGCGAAGGTTACCTGCAGTCTGTTCGTATGGCCGAGGCAAAGGAACCGTTTGCGGGCTTCAAGGTCAATCGCCAACCGATGCTTCGAGTATTGGAAAAACACCGCACGCATGCATACAAAATCTCATCGTCCCATGTTCCTTTGGATCTCCTCTCTGTGGCCCGGGAGGTCTGGGACCTAGCCTGTGAAGAGGGGGAGAAGCATGGGGTGAGGAACTCTCAGATCTCGGTCTTAGCCCCCACGGGCACCATCGCCTTCATGATGGATTGCGATACCACAGGGGTTGAGCCAGACATTGCGCTGGTCAAGTACAAGAAGCTGGTCGGAGGGGGGCTTTTAAAGATCGTTAACGGTACCGTTCCCCGTTCGTTGAAGAGGTTGGGTTATGACTCCAGGCAGATTCAGGAAATCGTAGAATATATCGACGAGCACGAAACCATAGAGGGGGCGCCTCATCTCAAAGAAGAGCACCAGCCGATCTTTGACTGTGCCTTTAAGCCGGCCCATGGCAGCCGTTCGATTCAGTATATGGGTCATGTGAGAATGATGGGGGCGACACAGCCCTTCATCTCCGGCGCAATCTCCAAGACCATCAACATGCCGACGGAAGTGACTGTAGATGAAATCACGCAGGCTTATATCGAGTCTTGGAAACTGGGCCTTAAGGCCGTGGCAATCTACCGTGATGGCTCCAAGCGAACCCAACCCCTTAACACTTCCAAGGAGGCGGAAAAGGCACAAAAGGCGGAGGCCACGGAGCCTCGGACATTTCGGCGCAGACTTCCCGATGAGAGAAAATCGATTACCCATAAGTTCGATATCGCCGGTCATGAGGGCTACATCACGGTTGGGATGTATGAAGATGGCCAGCCAGGGGAGATCTTCATTACAATGTCGAAGGAGGGTTCGACCATCTCCGGCCTGATGGACTCCTTTGCCACCGCCATCTCCATGGCCCTACAGTACGGCGTGCCTTTAACAGTCCTGGTAGGCAAGTTCAGCCACACGCGTTTCGAGCCTTCCGGCTTCACCAAGAATCCTGACATCCCCATGGCCAAGTCAATCATGGATTATATCTTCCGCTGGCTTGCGGGCAAATTTTTGGATCGACAGGCACAGATGGAGGTGGGACTTGTTCAGCGAGCAGAGCCGGAGCCCGCGTCTAAGAAAGTTGCCCAAATCACACCCCAGACCCCGCGCGGCGGGGCCCCGGTATCCACGGTCAGTAGGCCGGTTGGGCTTTATCAGCAGGACGCTCCGTCCTGTTCCGATTGCGGCGCGATCATGATCCGTTGTGGCGCCTGCTATAAGTGCATGAACTGCGGATCCGTAAGCGGTTGTTCATAGATCGCGGCTAGGAAGGTCACCTTTCCTTTTCGCCAATTCACGATAGTGCCAGGAGAGTGCGGCGTAAACGGCAAGATAGGATGTCAAGAAGGTTAGCAAGGCAAAGAGGAACGCCCATCGGTATGATCCGGTGATGTCATAGATGAAGCCACCAAACCAGGGACCGAATGCCATTCCCATACCAAAGCTGATCTCGAGGAAACCCAGAATGGTCCCTACCGTACTCCCGCCGAATATATCTGCAATGGTGGAACCATAAGTGAGATTTCCGGCGCTGTGACCGACTCCGAAAAGGATCGCGAATGTGTAAATATACCAATGGGAAGTGCTTGAATTTAATTTAATCAGGCAAACGATTCCCGCCAAAGTGAGGAAAGTGGCAATTGCGTAAGCTTTGTCCCGCCCGAGACGATCTGAGACAAGCCCCCATAGAATGGTTCCAGGGATGCGCGTCAGTCCTACCAGTCCAAGAATAAAAGCAGCCGTTAACTTGTCTATCCCCTCATTCACTAGGTACGCCACCAAGTGTGTGTAAAGCATGGAAAGGCCAGCGCCGAGAACTAAATGCCCGCCTGTGATGCTCCAATAGGGGTAGGATCTCAGGGCATCCTTCAATGTCCATTGGCGCGTGCCAAGCGGTCTTTTGGGAAATTCACCGGAGTAGTCCTCTGATTGGGTCGCATGACCATCCGGAATCTGTCCCATCTCTTCAGGGTAGCGGCGTTGAAAAAGCGCATTGATGGGCACGGAGGTGCATAAGATCAGACCTGCCAGGATCATAAACGCTGAGCGCCACCCATATTCCGATATCAGTATCTGGGTGAGCGGGACAAGAATCAGAATACCCAACCCAAGGCCCATGGTTGCCAATCCAATGGCTACGCCGCGACGGCGCCGAAACCAATGCGAGATCAGGGCACTGTTGCTGACGAATCCCAGACCCCCGACGCCCATGCCAAATACAACGCCGTAGTAGAGATAGAGTTCCCATAACGAGTCGCTCGTACCCGCCAAAAAAAGGCCGATACCCATGAGGCCTCCGCCGAGCGGCATCAGTATGCGCGGCCCCAGGCGGTCGAATGCCCAGCCGACCAGGGGCGATGACAGGGCGTAGACAAGGGCGTTTACGGAGGCAATACTGGCGATAGTCCCGCTCGACCATGCAAAGTCCTCCAGTAAGGCGACATAAAAAACACCGAAGGATCCTATGATGCCCCGCATGAAGAACATGTTGAAAAAGCACAGGGCAAGGATCACGTAACCGTAGAAGAAAGAAGGACGCATGTGGTGTACTTTAGTTGGTGGGATTAGCAGGAGTCAAAAGGTAACGGTTTTGCCTGGCCCCTGCGTCGTTAGACGATGGCAATAGATCTCTCTAAAACTCTCCTGGTCCGTGTGGGGTCATACCAGGAATAGATGCGTGAACTGCGGTACTGTAGGAGTTGCTCCTAAGGTTAGGGCGCTATTTTTTTTCCAGAACCAGGATCCCTTTTTGTGTGTCGATGTCCATACGGAAATGGCTTAGGAAGTTGAGTCCCAGCAGGCCCGAGATGGACCGGTCTTTAGAGAAGTCGTGGACCACCGCCATGAGCTTGACCACTCGCAACCCGCCGACCTCGATGGACTCCAGCGGGACAATAGGGGCGTCGATCATTCCGTTCGCGGTCTGGAGGCGGACTTTTTGATGCTCCTTTCTCAAATCAATTCCCAACTTCCTGGCGGTGAACCGAGAGATGACTGTGTAGGAAGCTCCGGTATCCACGATGAAGTTAGCCTGCTCCCTGTCATTGAGCACTACTCGAACCACAGCAGTTGCCCCTTTCCCCTTCAGCGGGACTGAAACCCTCTGAGGGAAAAGCGGGGTTTCGGGTGGCTTGGAGGGTGCCAAAGACTTAATTCGCGATGCCTTTTCCTTAAACTGATCCGGTATGTTATGCGGGTTATCAGTGAAATGGACCACGCCATCTTTGTCCTCCCAACGGAACAGCTCATCGGGCTGGGAAGGCGAAGCCGTGAAAAGAAGGGCAAGGATAATTGGCGCAATCCAGTACAGTCGAATCATAAAACAGCATTATACCATATATACTTTTAAGAGATACCCATCTCTACAACCCTCGTCCCTGCTTATGGTTGAAGCCCGCCACTGTCACTTCCCCATTCTGATGGAAAATAGGCGGCGATAATAAAAGAAGCAATTGGCAGATGTCAAAGACTCGGATTAAGAGTCAGCGTCGGCCAGCCTTCCATCTCCTTATCATCGTGATCAAGTCGGATAGACTTGCCCCGAAGCCACAACTGAAGCTGGTCATGGTAGTGTGGCGACGGGGGATGGCCGGACTGTCCTGAAGGAAGAATAAACCGGCTGCGCTCCCATTCACCCGGAGTAATAACCATCCTAAGAGAGGCCCCCACAACCTGGCTATATGGGTAAGAGTGCCGGAAAAAGCCAGAATTGATGGTTACCCCGTCGCCTGCGGCAGGGAATGGGCCGATGGAGAAAAAGGGGGCAAGGATTCTAAATCGTCCCATGGGGTGACTGAGGGTCAAGGTGTGGATCTTCCCCCACTCCCAATTATCTGGATCATTTCCCAGGCGTGCAGTGAGTTCGGCCTGTGCCTCCCGTAAACTTTTTTCCACAAGGGACTGCCTCTGGCGAGGGACAAACCACGGCGATTGGGGATCTCGCAGGATTTGATCCGTTGGGGCAATGGACTGGTTGAATAGTTCTCTGTATGCAAAAAGGATCTCTTCTCCGAGGACAGGGCCAAGGAGGTTTACCACGAGGCACTGATGGAAGACATGGTAGAGAGCGGCTTCCTGGCTGTCTGCGAGGGAATTGCCACCCCATTGGATCAGCCTATTAACAGCTGTCCTTAGTGAATCATCTTTACGGGCGATCTCCTCCAAATCGGACTGGAGGACCTCGATGAGTTCTTTGGCCTGGACAGAAACCACGTCTGTTTGAATTTCCGCCATGTCATCCGGGGAGAGCTTATCCTTCGCCGTCAAAAGCTCCTTGATGCGCTGGATTCTGTAGGGAGGATCGAAGAGGTCGGATAGGTAATGAGGATAAGCGGAGTCTGCAACACAATTGTTCGCCGTGGCGATCACGCCCTCCGGGGGATTATAGAGACGGGGGAGTTCGCTGAAGGGAACGTAGCCCTGCCAGTCGAAATCTCCGCTCCACCCTGGAAGGGGGATGAGGGAGTGTGGGCGGGGGCGTAATGGGATTCTCCCGGCCAGGCTGTAACCGATATTTCCGTCAACATCGGCATACACGTAATTAAGTGTCGGTGCGAACTGATGGGAAAGGCTTTCAAGGAACTCGTTCCAGTCTCGTGCCCGGTTGACGCCGTAGAGAGAACGAAACTCTTCGCTCGAGTCGTGGGCAGTCCATCTGAGAGCCAGGACCTCCTCGGCCGGGGAATTCTGCGTGAGGTCACTGATGACGGGCCCGTGGCGCGTGAACCGAATCGTCTTCTTGACCTCTCGCCCTCCCCGTATCCTGATGGTTTCCACCTCGCCCGGCATCTTTTTCCAGGCGTTACCCTCAAGATAGCAATCGGGATCTTCAGGGTGAACCTTTTCGCGATACAGGTCCGCGTCGTCACAGAGGGCCGCGGTAACCCCCCAGGAGATGCGCCGGTTGTGGCCGAGGTGGACGCAGGGAGAGCCGGGGATGGAGGCACCCCAAACGGTAAGCCCATCACCCTGTCCGGCTGGAGGTGCGGCCTCCAGGTGAATGAGATACCAGACCGAGGGAAGTGACATTCTGAGATGGGGGTCGTTGCATAGAATCGCCTTTCCTGTAGAAGAGCGCCAGGGAGCGACAGTCCAGTTATTGCTCCCGTGGCCACCTGAGGCCCATTGACTGCGGCCGAATGTGCCGTTTATGAATCGCAGCAGATCTTGGGAGACCTCCGGGGAGGACTCGGGATGATACCGGGTGATGCTCGGGCCCCATTCCGGATAGAAGGGGACCAAGGACCTTAATTTTTCTTCTTGACCTTTGAGTTTGTTCGAGAGGGCGCTAATGGTGAGGCGGGTAAATAAGGATGTGGAGAGAAAGAGGGCGAACCCTTTTCCAATGGTGAGACAATCCTCCGGTAGCCAGGGGTCGGGGAGATAGCGGAGGAGGCGGAATTCCACAGGTAGGGATTTGAGGTGGGTCTCAATGTAGCGATTCACTCCTACGCTGTAGGCCTTTAATCGATCTATACATTCTTCTGGTAGTATCCCGAGAGAGGCTAGCGCAACTCTGCGGATCCCCATGAGACGGACGAAGTAGTCTAGATCCACGGTAGTTTTATCTTTGAACCGGACCGAAATTTCTTCCCAAGGTATGGCGCTTTCCCCTAAGACCTCGGCCAGGCGACCGGTCAGGAAGCGGCGGTTGAAGTCCATCTGCCACAGTCTCTCTTGGGCATGGAGATAACCCTGGGCCATGAAAAGGTCATCTTCGTTGTTGGCAAGTAAGTGCGGGATGGCGAATGGGTCCCAGCGGACTTGAACCCTTTCCATTAATCCAGGAATGAGAGTGGTGCCCTGGAACTTAGGCCTGGCCTTGCGCGACCAATACCAGAGCACGGGCCGGAGCAAGAGAGAAATTAAATTAATCAATCGTTAATGGCTATAGGATAAATCTCGGTCTTTAACAAGTCGTTCACACCCGAGTCGGTCATTCACCGTCGGTGGATGGCAAATAAGGCATGGCTGAAAAGTAAATAGTGATATGGAGTGATGGTATGGGGGAACTGTTTGGATATCGCCATTCCCTGTGAAACTCTATTGTCACGTTGATAGTCCTTGACTCTGAAGTTATTCTCCCTGAGAATCACAGCACTATCATGTCCATAGCGCTTTACCGCTGTGCTTTTCCTTGCAGGTCCACCAGGGTTGCAGAAGATGTTCACGCATGATCGCATAAGGAAAACGTCTTAAGATCAGACTCAGCCTAGAGAGGTTAAGTTAACCAGTCCGAATGAGATCGAGGACATTTTCCTGATCTTGGAACGGTGAGGGAGTCTGAAACCCATATCATGGAAAATAGAGCCTCTACTTGGGGACCACTGAACGTTCCGCGATGGGCCATTGCCATAGGCAGCTTTGGGTACGTTGGGTTCTCGCCTGTAGCCTCTGGGACCGTCGCCAGCGTGATTGCTGCGGCCCTGTATTACCTCCTGCCTCCCTTGCAGCAAAACCTTATTCTAATGGCAGCCTCCCTGGTTCTT
>JAZFYO010000163.1:0-2776 GCA_036443615.1 Binatia bacterium
ATTGAACCAGTCTTCCTTGGTCCTATTGGACAAAAAGGGCAAGGTTCTCTGGAGCGCACCGTAGACTTGGTTGTGGGCCTAGCCTAGCCGCTTCACCCCACGTCACCGAATGCGGCAGCGTTAGGAACAACCCATTTCCATGTTAACGCCCTGTAAACAAAATCGACCTCAACTGACGTCGGTTAAAGCACTAACGACACTTACGACACTTTTTCACCTTGCCCGAAAGGTAATAAAAAACGGGAAGTTATCGCAACCTCCCGTTTTTCCTCAATTACGGTTTTTGCCTTGCGCTAGTCTGTGAATCAAACGAGAATATACCCAGGCTGGTAATCACGCGGCTGGGACCCCCTCCACCTATCCTCTTCTTTTCCCGCCAATGCGTCCCCGCCCCGAATCCCGGAGAGGTTACGAATTGGACCTTAGGTGGGAAACGGCGTCTTTCGTGGTTCATGATAATAATACAACGACTCGCAAGGGTTGCGATGTCGGCTGCCCCGCCGCTTCCAGGAAGTCTTACCCGTTTCCCCTTCTCCTCGACCCAGTGAGTGTTCAGGTTTCCAAACCGGTCCACCTCCGCCCCACCGATGAAGCCCAGATCCACACGTCCGCTCTGGAGCATACCCATGACATCCAGGACACCCCCACAGTAAAGGGACCCCGCCACGTTGGGAGGGTCGCTGATAGTGAAGAAGGCCCCCCGTGCCGGCCAATCGCGTATCACCCCATTTTCAAAGATACCGATAGCCCTAGGGGCATAGATTTCCTTTGCAACAGCGAAGCCGAGCAGCGGAAGACGCATGCCTACGAATATCTTATCTCCATCGCGGATCTCGCGGGCCGCGGCCACAACCATCAGTTCCCGAGGAGTGTAATCCATAGCTAGATTCTTACCGAGAAAACGTTCAACAGAACAACTTCAACAAAGTTTTTCGCGCCAAGACGCCAAGATCGCAAAAAAACTTTCTTGATCCTCCTCCTTGGCGTCCATTGCGCCTTTGCGAGAGTGATTTCTTTCCCGATTCCCTAAACCCAAATTCAACGGAAAATTTCAAAGATGTTTGGTTAGAGATTGAAATTGACCTGGGGTGAAAAGAGATTGCCTTGGGGTTTGAGTCTTTTTATTCTCTCCCCGCCGAGGAGCGCGTAATAGCCCGCATGATCCTTAACGCCGAAGACCCATCTCTCGAGCCAGCTCAAAGAGCCCTCCCGGCTGCGCGAATGCGTGTGGTAATCAAAGTAGAAGTCATCGTCTCTTCTGGCATACCCTTGCGTTGGCGAAGGGTGCGAGCCAAACGGTTCATGGATGACTCTGGACACGAGAAACCCGGGAACGATCGTTCGGTTTGGATCGCTGAGGATATGTTCGTGGGTTACTATCTCTTCACAGCTGAGTATCACTTTCTTCGCAGCAAATGCCGCCTCTTGGATTACCCCCAAATTGCCCCACACATGCGCGTTCCCCTCGAGGTCGGCCTTCTGCACGTGGAGGATCGCCACGTCGGGGATAATGGACCGTACGGCCAGGAGTTGTTCCCCGCTGAACGGGCATGTGACGGGCTGAAAATGATCGGCGCCGATAAAATCACTTCCGCGCGCGGTCTTCGTGGGAAGAAAAGAAATACCCATTGCCGCAGCCTTAAGGCCTAGACCGAGCGTGAAATTCGAATGCTCTTCGATCTCCAGCGGCTGGGGTACTCCTTCTTCCGCGGCACGCCTGAAGTTATGCCCCAATCCTGCAGCCACATTTCCGACCCAGGAGGCAATGACCCTTCGCACACAACCCGCACCTATCAGCTGGTCAAACTGGATATCGGAGATAGGGGCAATTAACGTGAGGTCCCTTTTCTTCTGTCGAATGATTTCATATCCGGCCGCAAAAGGAATCAGGGACTCAAGACTGCAGCCCATCGCAACCGTCATGCCGTCTTCAATTTCCAGTGAGATCGCCTCTCGGAGGCTACAGAGCTTATCCATGGCCCCCTATCTACCGATTCAAGCGCTTTTCTGCAAGCATCGGTGAATTCTTCTTGCCAAAATCCGAATTGTCGTCTATACACCTGAATCCAGTCGAATACCGGAAGGTTCATAATATTGCGCTACGGCTTTGTCATTGATCAGAACCGCTGCATTGGATGTCATGCCTGTACGGTTGCGTGTAAGGAAGAGCACAATGTTCCCATTGGTGTAAATCGGACATGGGTAAAGTACATCGAGAAGGGGAAGTTTCCGGAGACCAGCCGCCATTTTGCGGTTCTCAGATGTAACCACTGCGACGATGCGCCCTGTATTGAGATATGTCCCACGGTCTCCCTCTTCCGTCGTCCGGACGGTATTGTGGATTTCGACAATGAGCGCTGCATTGGCTGCAAATCCTGCATGCTGGCCTGTCCCTACGATGCCCTCTACATCGACCCCAATTCAAACACCGCAGCAAAGTGTAACTTCTGTGCCCACCGGGTAGAAGTAGGCCTCAAACCGTCCTGTGAGGTTGTCTGTCCAACTCAAGCTATCATTTCCGGGGATCTTGACGATCCTGGAAGCAAGGTAAGTCAGATCGTGGCTATGCAGAAAGTCACTATGCGCAAGCCAGAGAAGGGAACTAGGCCAAAACTCTTTTACGTGGGTGTTGATGGAGACCTGCTGCAGCCTACGATGATGGAGCCCCAGAGTACTCACCTCTGGGCGGAGAAACAGCCGGGCGAAGACCTTTACGCCCTGGCAAAGAATAAAAACGACAATCCCAATGGCGCAGCACGAGTAGTTTACGATGTGC
>JAZFYO010000164.1:0-19621 GCA_036443615.1 Binatia bacterium
TGGGTTTATCTCCAGGGCCTTGTTATAGTCTGATACGGCCTGGTCATATTGGCCCTTCCTCGCATAGGAAACCCCCCGATCGTTGTAGGCCTTAGCATCCCTTGGGTTTATCTCCAGGGCCTTGTTGAAGTCGGAGATGGCCTGGTCATATTGGCCCTTCCTCGTATAGGCATTCCCCCGATTGTTGTATGCCGCAGCATCCTTCAACTCGGTCTGCACTGTGGCGCATCCAGCCGCAAGTAGAAGCACCATCACTATCAACAGCCAAAATGTGCGTTTCATTTGATTGCCTTCTTAATACGGAAAGAGTGGGCTGGCCCCGGCTCAGTATATTGTTTCAAGAAACAAAAAAGCCAGCACACTCTTGCCTAAACTTATGCACGAGCGACTGGCTCCATATAGGTCATTTTCCCCCTCTGTTTGGCCTCACTCACTTTGGAAGCCTTATTAATGCTGGGGGAGGCTGCAAATTACTTCCTAACTCGCCCTTTTAATACAGTCTGGGGAGGGGGTCAATAGGCTAAAAAACAGCGTATTGGCGGGTACTTACAGGCTGAATTCACCACAGAACGCAATCAAACGACGCTTTAATAGAGTCCTGCGCAGCTATTTCATAAATATAAATTTCGCCCCCCGTTATCGGCTCCTTCTCGATTAGGAGCTTTTCAAGGAGAGTCGCAGGCATGGAAGATCCTGAGGGCCAGGTGATGGCGAACCTGAGTGGACAGGAAGAGGATGAGCAGGAAACAGGCCAGGCCGAGGAGGAACAGTATTGGGAACGACGGAGGTCTTAAGGAGCAAGCTGAGGGCGTGCGGGAGAGCGAGCAGAGCCTCTATGAAAGTCGGGACGATGAGGAAAAGGACGATTAATGGACTTGCCTGAGATCCTAGCCCGCCTAGACAAACTCGAAGATGCCTTTCTCTCTGGTCTCCAGGAGGTACGCTCCATAAAGGGCGAGATCCAGAAGAAGACTAATGGGAACCCTACGCTTGAACCTCTCCTTGAAGCCGAGGAGGTCGCTAAACTTTTGGGGGTGGAAGTCGGCTATGTCTATAGCCAGGCTCGAACTAAAAGATTCCGTCCATCAAGTTAGGCAAATACCGGAAATTTTCACCCTCACAAGTAAAAAAGTGGCTGGATCGTAAGAAAACCTCTTGACTAGCATACTGCTATCATTATATTATTCTAGCATGTGGGAACTCCCAATAGCCAGAAAGGAGGTGAAGAAGATGCAGACGACTGTGTTTCAGTTGGACGTGGAGACTCACAAGGCCTTAAGACTTGCAGCCATTGAGTCGAGTGTGAGCATGGGGGAGGCTTTGAGACGGGCGGTGAAGAGTTGGCTCAAGGATCAGAAAAAGACGGGAAAGGAGGTGAAAAAATGAAATCACGTAGAGAAAACGGAAGCTTTTTCAAGAGAGGAGATGTTTACTGGATCAAGTATTACCGCAATGGAACTGCCTACCGTGAATCGTCCAGGTCCAATTAAGAAGCGGATGCCAGGGGGTTGCTCAAGAAAAGGATGGGAGAGATAAGTCTAGGGCGCTTTATTGGCCCTGACGCAGAAAGGGTCACTATAAGGAACATGGTCCGGGTAGGAGGTACCGAGCGGGTGGCCATGATGATCTCAGGGCACAAAACCCGAAGCGTCTTTGACCGGTATAACATTGTGAGCGAGGAGGACCTAAAAGAAGCAGCCCGTAAGACCTGGGCACACGCCCATAATCAGGATGCCGTTTCCAAGGTAATTCCCCTTAAATCGGGTGAGATGAATTGAGGAGAATGGGCACAGTACGGGCACAAGTCAGGAACACGGGAGAGATGAAAGTGACAGGCGCACTGCATAAGTGGTTGATTTTAAATGGTGCCGGAGGGGGGAGTCGAACCCCCACAGGGTTACCCCTACTGGATTTTGAGTCCAGCGCGTCTACCAGTTTCACCACTCCGGCATTGAATTAATTCAATAGCTTACCGCTTCGGGCTCGTCAACTCGTTTTTCCTGGACGGGCTGGCTCGGGTGCTTTCTCGCGCATGGTCACGAACTCTTCGGCTGCGGTCGGGTGGATACTGATGGTTGCATCGAACTGTGCCTTGGTGGCCCCGCACGTTACCGCCACGGCGAGTCCCTGAATGATCTCGCCGGCCTCTGGGCCTACCATATGACAACCGACCACACGGTCTGTGGCTCGGTCAACAACGAGTTTCATCATGGTTCGCTCGTCCCGACCGGTGAGCGTATGTTTGAGGGGCTTAAAGGTTGTTTTATAAACGTCGATTTTGCCGTATTGCTCACGGGCCTCGGCCTCGGTGAGACCCACTGTACCGACGTTTGGCTGGCTAAAGACAGACGAAGGTACGTTGGTATGGTTTGGCTTCATCGGGTTGTTGTTGAACAGGGTTTCAGCCACGGCTCGCCCCTCGGCGATGGCGACCGGCGTTAGCTGGAGGCGGTCGGTGCAGTCCCCAATCGCGTAGATGCTGGGTTCCGCCGTACGCGAGTGCCCGTCGACCACTACGGCGCCATTGCTGTTCAGCTCGACCCCCGTCTTTTCCAGGCCCAGCCCGCGGGTGTTGGGCGAGCGCCCCGTTGCAAACATGATCAAATCGGCCTCGATAACAACGCCGCCCGTAAGGGTCGTTCGTATGCCGTTCTTTGCTTTTTCGATCTTTTCGACTTTGGTATTGAACCGTAAATCGATGCCTTTTTTTCTCATCTCTCCCGCCAGTGTCTCGCGCACGTCATCGTCGAATCCGCGCAGAAACAGCGGGCCGCGGTAAATTTGCGTGACCTGCATCCCAAGACCATGGAAGATGCCGGCGAACTCGACCCCGATAAAGCCGCCGCCGACGATGATGATCCGGTTTGGCAAGTCCGGAAGAAAAAATGCCTCATTGGAAGTGATGGCATACTGGGAGCCCGGAACCTCGGGCACTACAGGCCAGCCACCCGTGGCGACCAGTATGTACTGTGCAGTGTGCTCCCTCTTGCCGACGAGCACGGTGTGCGGATCGAGAATAACGGCGTGGTCGTCGATGATGGTGACACCGGCATTTTCGAGTATTCGGCGGTAGACCCCGTTCAGCCGCTGGATTTCGGTATTCTTATTGGCTATCAGCTTTGCCCAGTCCACGCGCCTCTCTCCGATGCTCCAGCCAAAGCCGGCCGCATCCTCGAAGTCCTCGTTGAAATGAGCAGCGTAGACCAGAAGCTTTTTGGGAATGCAGCCGACGTTGACACAGGTGCCGCCCAGGTAATGCTCCTCGGCAATGGCAACTTTCGCTCCGTAGGAAGCAGATAGGCGACTTGCGCGCACCCCGCCCGAGCCGGCCCCGATGGTGAACAAATCGTATTCGTACTTGGCCATTTTCTATCAGCCTTCCTTAAAAAAGTATGGGCCAGCAGTCGGCCAGCGAGCTAACCCCGCTGAGCTCGGGGTTTTTGATCTGATCGAGCTGTTGGTAATTGGCCTGGGGTAGGATGCAGCGTTTGAATCCCAGCTTTCCGGCTTCTCTGACGCGTGCCTCGGCCTGGGCAATGGCGCGGACTTCTCCTGCCAGGCCAATCTCACCGAAGAGGATCGTGGATGGATCGACCGGCTTTTCCATTGAGCTCGAGGCCACCGAGACAGCCACGCCCAAATCCACCGCAGGCTCGGACACCTGGACCCCTCCGGCCACGTTCACGAAGATATCTTGATTGAAGAGATGGAGCCCCATTTTCTTTTCAAGAATGGCCACGATCAGGGCCACACGGTTGTGGTCGACGCCTATGGTGGTGCGTCGCGGGATAGCCAGAAAGGAGCGGCTCACCAAGGCCTGAATCTCCACCAGAATGGGCCGTGTCCCCTCAATGCTGGCTACGACCACCGATCCCGGGGCTTTAAGCGGCCTCTCTGCGAGGAAAATCTCCGAAGGATTCGTCACCTCCCTGAGCCCTGACTCCTTCATCTCAAAGACACCGATCTCGTTGGTGGAGCCGAATCGGTTCTTCACGGCCCTCAGAATACGGTAGTTGTAACCCTTCTCCCCCTCAAAGTAGAGCACCGTGTCGACCATATGCTCAAGGACCCTGGGACCTGCGATCGATCCATCCTTGGTCACATGACCGATGAGAAAGGTGCAGAGGCCGGTTTGCTTGGATAAGGAGATGAGGGAGCTCGAACTCTCTCTGACCTGACCTATGCCCCCGGCCGCCGAGGGGAGAGAGGTGGTAAATATGGTTTGGATCGAGTCTATCACCAGGACCGCTGGCTTTACTTTTTTTATTACCTCAACGATCCTCTCGAGGCATGTTTCACTGAGGACGTGGAGATTGGGGGAAGTAATGGCCAGCCTCTGACCCCGCATCTTGACCTGCCGCTGTGACTCCTCTCCAGAGACGTAGAGGCATCTGAGGCCCGATCGGCTCAGGCCGTCGAGGACTTCCAGGAGTAGCGTCGATTTTCCTATCCCGGGATCCCCCCCGGTTAGCACGACGGAGCCTCTGACCAATCCTCCGCCCAGGACCCGGTCGAACTCACCAATGCCGGATAGGGCTCTATCTTCTTCCTCAGTCGAGGTCTGCTCGATCGGCGTGGGATCTTCCGGTATCCCCGGAGCGGCCTGTTGGCGCCGCAGAAGGGGGCTTTCTATTCTCTCCTCGACCTGTGAGTTCCATTGATTACAGTCCGGACACCTGCCCAGCCATTTGGGTGACTGATGGCCGCAACTCTGGCAAACAAAAGTGACTCTCTCTCTGGCCACGGGAAATATTTAAAATAGCAACGGAGTAATTATGACTTTAGCCTCGATTAGAAATAGCCGAGGCCAGGATCGCAGATTCGGGGTTGGAAGCAAAGAAAAAAACTACAGTCTAACCCATCGTCGTGACCTGCTCAGGCCTAATCTTGTAGATGACACGCACCTCACCCGGCTGGCGCAGGGGGTATTTGTCCTTATCCAGGTACTTCTTTGCCAACTGGTCAATGTGGGTATCGGCGCCCTGCTCGGTGATTTCCGCTACTTCCCCCCTCACCGCCATATGGCGGTACGGGTTGTCCGGATCCGAAACAGTAATCCCAACCTTTTTGTTGCGCCGCATGTTTTTGTCTTTGACGCGGCCTTTAGCGGAGTTGACTAAAATATAGGTCCCATCGTAGTCACACCACACGGGGGTAACCTGCGGGCTCCCGTCTGACATCAGAGTGGCCAGGTGAGCAAAGGCCTTTTTCCTGAAGAGATCCTTGAACTGTTCTGGAATCGTTGCGGCCATATCAATCTCCTCCTGTGGGCTCGTTGTTCCTGGGATATTTTCTAGAGAATTACTTCATCCACTTGCCAAGGTCAAGGCGATAGCGAATTTGACTTCCACCTGATCCTTCCCTAACCTCGGGGAGCGTATGCCCTGGTTTCTCCATGTCGATATGGATGCCTTTTATGTCTCCGTGGAGCGGGTGCTGGACCCCGCTTTACAGGGCAAGCCCGTTGTTGTGGGTGGAGCCAGCGGCCGAGGGGTTGTGACCTCAGCCTCTTACGAGGCAAGAAAGTATGGAATTCATTCAGCGATGCCTGGCTTCCAGGCAAGAAAGCTCTGTCCCCACGCCGTTTTTCTGCCCAGCCGGCGGCGGACCTACAGTGAATTCTCGCACAAGGTATTTGCCATCCTGGAGCAATACTCCCCGGAGGTTCGAGCCATTTCCATTGACGAGGGCATTGTGAATCTCACTGGGACGGAGAGGCTATTTGGTCTGCCCTTAAAGACGGCCGACGAGATCATCACACGGGTAGGAAGGGAGATTGGCCTGCCCTGCTCAGGCGGGCTCTCCACTAGCAGGACTGTGGCGAAGGTTGCCGCTACCCTTGCCAAACCCCAAGGGCTGATCTATGTGCCCGCGGGCTCACAGGAGGTTTTTCTCAACCCCCTCCCGGTCAACGCCATTCCGGGAATTGGCCCAAAGACCCATAAAGATTTGTTGCAACGAGGGATCACAACCATCGGCTCTCTCCTAAGGGTCCCTGAACTCAAAGGCCGCTATCTCGATCTGGGAGTGGAGAGACATGGAGAGCGGAGCCACGATCACTCTGTCGGCAACGAGACCACGTTGGACAAGCCGCTGCGGGATCTGGAAGAGATGGAGGCGGTATTGCGGGAGCTAGTGGAAGAGGTCGGGGGGAGACTGCGTCAGGAAGGCGCCTATGCACGGACCATCACGGTGAAGATCCGCTACACTAGTTTTAAGACCATTACCCGGTCGCGAACCCTTCCTACCCCCACCTGTTTCGATCGAGAGATTTTTGGGGTGGCCCGCGAGTTGCTGAGAAAAAACCTGGCCCAGGGGGCAGCGGTGCGTCTGTTGGGTGTCAGCACCAGCGGTCTCCAGAGCACGGGTTGGCAGGATTCCATCCTGGATTTTCAAAAACGGCACTCCTTGGAAAAGCTCTACCAGGGTATTGACCATCTACGCGACAGGTTCGGCGAAGAAGCGGTCACCACGGGCTCAGCTCGTACGCGTACTCGTTGAGTTTAGTCCGAGGACGCCCTGATCGGTTGCCTCATGCCCAAATCAAATCATCCTTTTCTCGCAGCGTGCCGTAGAAAGAAAACCCCATACACGCCCGTCTGGCTCATGAGGCAGGCGGGTCGCTATATGAAAGAGTACCGTGACCTCAGGGCAAAGTTTAGATTTTTGGACCTGTGCAAGCGCCCCGATCTGGCGGCGGAGATAACGGTCGCGCCGGTGGAGCGTCTGGGAGTCGATGCCGCCATCATCTTTTCCGATATCCTCTTGCTCCTTGAGCCGATGGGCGTGGGATTGGAATACTCGAAAAACGATGGGCCGGTGATTCAGAGACCCGTTCGAACCGGTAAGGAAGTAGACCGTCTACCCGAGATCGATCCCCAGGGGTCGCTGCCTTTTGTATTCGAGGGGGTACGAAAGATATGCTCCGCCCTCAATGGCCGAGTTCCCTTGATCGGATTCTCAGCGGCGCCGTTTACACTGGCCTCGTATCTTATCGAAGGGGAGGGCTCGCGCCAGTATCTCCACACCAAGCGATTCTTCTATGCCGACCCGGGCATTTGGCAAGCCCTGATGGAAAAACTCACACGTGCCCTGGTCAAGCACCTCAATGCGCAGATCGCTGCAGGGGTAGAGGCGGTCCAGATCTTCGATAGCTGGGTTGGATGTATGTCGCCTGATGACTATCGGAGGTACGTCCTCCCCTATACACGCGCGCTGATTGACGGCATAACGCCGGGAGTTCCGGTGATCCACTTCGGCACGGGAACCTCCGGGCTGCTCAAGCTGATGCGTGAGGCGGGGGGGGACGTCATTGGCCTGGACTGGCGCGTGGATCTGGACGAGGGCTGGAAGCGTGTGGGTTACAGTGTCGGAGTACAGGGAAACCTCGATCCAGTTGCGCTCTTCGCCCCACCGGCCGAGATTCGCAAGCGCGTCGGGGAAATCCTGGACCGCGCCGGCGGAAGGCCGGGGCACATCTTCAACCTGGGCCACGGTATCCTTCCCGAAACTCCGGTGGAACACGTTATCGCAATGGTGGATGCCGTGCACGAGCTTAGCGCGCGGTGAGAGTCTAACTGGGTCAATCTCGGAATAGCTGACAACGCTTGGATGGCGATGCGGATTATCGTGGTAGGCGGAGGGATATCCGGTCTGGCGGCATCCTATCGCCTGATGGAGCTCAGCCGGGAGAGACACCTCAACCTGGAGGTCACCTTGTTGGAGGCGGGGCAACGCCTGGGTGGCTCCATCGCCACGGAGCAGGTCGATGGTTTTTTAGTCGAGGCGGGACCTGACTCTTTCATTTCAGAGAAACCCTGGGCGCTACAGCTATGCGAGCGTCTGGGGATCACCTCACGCCTTCTTCCGCTCCAAACCACCCGCCAGAATCTCTACGTCGTCCACAGGGGTTCCCTGCATCCACTACCAGAAGGTTTTATTCTCATGGCCCCAACCCGTCTGTGGCCCATGATCAGAAGCCCTCTTTTTTCCTTGGCCGGCAAACTCCGGATGGCACTGGATCTCATTCTCCCTCGTCGCGGCCATGGAAGCGACGAGAGCCTGGGGTCCTTTGTTCGACGCCGCTTCGGCTCCGAGGTTCTAGAGCGTGTCGCGCAGCCCCTGATAGGCGGAATCTACGCGGCAGATCCGGAAGAGCTCAGCGTGGCCGCCACCTTGCCTCGTTTTCTAGAAATGGAGCGCTCAAGGCGGAGTATCATCTGGGCGACCTTGCAAGAACGCCGCCGCTCGCATGCGCGGCGGGGGGAAAGTGGGGCACGCTGGAGCCTCTTTGTGAGCTTCGCTAACGGCATGCAGGAGCTTGTGGATACGCTGGCCAATCGGCTCCCCGAAGGGATGGCGCTCTTGGGCATCAAGGCCGTGGGCCTGGCAAGAAACCCGGCGCAAGGGTGGATCGTTACCACGGACAGGGGAGAGGAATTTGCGGCGCACGGCGTCATCCTGGCCCTTCCTGCCTACGGGGCTGCGAAGTTCCTTTCTTCCCTTGCGCCGGGGCTTTCAGAGGAGCTTCGGGCAATTCCCTACACCTCCGCTGCGACAGTGAGCCTGGCCTACAGGCGTGAAGAGATCCCCGCGGGCCTCGACGGGTTTGGTCTCGTCGTCCCCGCTGTCGAAGGGCGCAAGATCATCGCCTGCTCGTTCAGCAGCATAAAGTATCCCGGCAGGGCCCCAGCCGGCTTCGAGCTGCTCAGGGCCTTTGTGGGCGGCGCACTGCAACCCTCCCTGTTCGAGCAGAGCGACCATGCCATGGAGACCAGTGTGCGCCAGGAACTTGCCGCACTCCTGGGGATACAGGCACCCCCGCTCTTCTGCCGTATCCATCGCCATCCAAATTCGATGCCCCAATACCTCGTCGGCCATCCTGACCGTGTCAGGCGGATTGAGACCCAACGCTCCCGTTTTCCCGGTCTTGCGCTCGCAGGCAGTGCCTATCGTGGGGTTGGAATTCCAGATTGCATCCACAGCGGAGAGGAAGCGGCCGAGTCGATACTGAACGATCTTGCTAAAACCGATCTACTCTAGATTATTGGGTAACCCCACGGCTTGCCGCGGGCACAAAACCGATGGGGTATCCCTCGTGGAGTCGCGGTCCGTTACTCCACAGGGGGAGAAGCGGTAGCTCTTCCCTTTGGTCGATCACGGGGTTCAAACCCCGTGGTCGATATAACTAGATCCGAGTCGAGGGATCCACGGAGGGATCGTAAAGGCCGTTAAAGATCCTGCGACTTGTAGTTTAAAGAATAAGATGGCGGCCGCGGCGCGAATTTCGGATTGGGGACTACAGATGGCAGGTGCCGATGATGTGGTCGTCTGATTTTATATCTTCCGGCCGTACTGTCGAGCCGAAGATCAAATCTGTCTGCCCGAAGATCTCCGAGACCTGATCGATATGAATTTCGAATTCCGCTCCGAAGGTCCTTCCCAGGGCTAGCGCTTTTTCCCTATCAATCTCCTCGTACCACTCTCCTACAGGGCCCATGATCTTGACCAGCTCGGCCACCCTATCGGGTCTCCTGAGGACTCAGATGCGGTTCGTATAGCATCTGGATGACGATCCCGTCGGGGTCCGCACAGTAAAAGGAGGCGCTCCCGTCGCGATGAAACTTAAACGGATGGACAATCCTCACCCCATTGGCCCGAAACCTCTTTTCCAGTTCTTTTACCGTCTCTGCTTCGTCGACGATAAAGCCAAAGTGGTCCAGGAGCTGGTTGGTGGACAAGGGCTCCGTATCCGTTGAAATCTCGTGCAGGGCAAGATTGTCCGAGCCGGAAGAGAGATAGACGTTTTGTGAATCCGGCTCCCATACCACCCGCATCCCGAAGGTTTCCTGATAAAAGGCCTTGGAGCGCTTGATGTCCTTGACCTTAAGGGCAATATGTCGCAGTCCCTTGAGCCCTTTAACGTCTCCCACAACGATTCTTTATATCATAGTTCGTTAAAAAATGGGGGAGCGCCCCTTGCGGAAAGGGAAAAAAAAGCGATACTTTTAAGACATGAAGGAGGCCCTTTGGTGGGAAACTGAAGAGGATGGCCGCATCCTCTGTACCCTCTGCCCGAGGTACTGTCGGATCGGGAAAAATCAGCCGGGGTTCTGCTATATTCGGAGGAACATAGACGGCAAACTCTACTCGCTCGGATATGGCAAATCGACCGGCTTTGCCGTCGACCCTATTGAGAAAAAGCCGCTAAACCATTTTCTGCCTGGCACAGACATCTTGAGCTTTGGCACCGCGGGCTGCAATCTAGGCTGTCGGTTTTGCCAGAACTGGAGCATCAGCAAGGCGAAGCTGGACGATAGCCAGAGCCTGAGCGCTACCCCTCAGGATGTGATCGACCTGGCTCTTAAGCACCGCGTTACGAGCCTCGCCTTTACCTACAACGATCCGGTCATCTGGGGGGAATTTGTCATCGACATCTCCCGCCTCGCCCGGGAGTGCGGCCTCAAGAGCGTCATGGTGACGGCCGGCTACATTACACCAGAGGCGCGCCGTGATGTCTTTCGCTACATTGACGCGGCCAACGTTGATCTCAAGGCATTCACAGAACAGTTTTATCATAAGCTGACCTTTTCCCATCTCGATCCCGTCCTTGATACCCTGAAATGGCTCAAGAACGAAACCGACATCTGGATGGAAATCACCAATCTTATGATCCCTGGTGAGAACGATGATCCCGAGGAGACCAAACGTCTGTGTGACTGGGTGCTAGAAAATCTCGGTGACGAGATACCCCTCCACTTTACTGCCTTCCATCCAGACTTCAAGATGATGGATAAGCTGAGGACCCCGGCCTCTACGCTGCAGCGCGCTCGTCAGATCGCGCTCTGCGCAGGGATCAAGTATTGCTACGTGGGAAATGTCTTTGACGACGAGGGACAGAGTACTTTCTGCCCAAGCTGTGGGCGCGCTTTAATTCGCCGGTCCTGGCACGAGGTCCTGGAGTACCATCTCGTAGAGGACCGTTGTCCATGCGGCCAGAAGATTCCCGGTTTTTTTCTTCCGCGGCAAAAGACTCGCCGCCGGTCGGCCGCCCGCTCAATTCTGGGCCCGTTCGCCTTTTCGAAAAATTAGCCCTGGCCAAGAAGCAGGATTCCACCCACAATTATGGAGGCCGCTACTCCATCTCTGAGCGTAACCACCTCTATACCCTTCAAGGTAAAGTGGGCAAGCACGAAGGTCACAAGCGGTGAGATTCGCCAGACGGGAGAGACCAGGACTGCGGGCGCGTAGATAAGGGCATAAAAGGTAAGTAGGGATCCCAGGGCCTCCACCACGCCCGCCAGCACAAAGAAGACGAGGCTTCTCATCGGGACCCTCTCCCATTTCAGTTTGATATTAAGAAAGCGACCGGCGGTAAGTATCACGAGGAGGGCAGTAGTCTGCGTGATGAGCGCCCCAAAGGTGGGCACGCTGACCGTGCTCACCCCTATCTTCTTCACGATCGGATTGATACCGAAACAGAACGCCGACAGGAGGGGATAGAGGAAGTACGCAATCTGATTCGGACTCCCCTCAGTCCTGTCCTGCACTCGGGTCAGCAGGATGATGCCTGCAACGATCAGGACTACTCCGGCCGCTAGGGGAAGGGTTACTCGCTCGCCAAGAATGACAACGGCCAAAATAGTGGTCAAGATCGGCGAGCTATTTTTAATCGAGACGGACTTCGACACGCCGACCGTGTCGATGCCGTAGTAGTAAAAGATTTTCCCGAAGCTTGCCCCTACGGCCCCTGCTGCGATAAAGGGCCAAAATGCCGCGAAGGAGAGCTCTGCAAAATGAAATTCTCTGCGGATACCTGTAGCGGCGGATAGGGTTAAGACCGAAACAATCTGCATGGTCAGGGTCGCTGTGCTCACGTTGGAGAGGGTCATCCCTTTCTTGAGCAAGAGCGGACCGACGCCCCAGAGGATACCCGCTATCAGGGCGTAGACGATCCCCGTTTCTATTTGATCTGGGCTCGTCACAAATACGAAAATAGTTGAGCTTATCTGAGACCCGGGAGAAGTCCGCGCTCGGGTAATTCAACAGGCTTCTCCAGGACAAATCCCCTGCTGTCGATCACGCGGATTTTGACATCCTTCTCGGGGGGCTCTAAGCGAACTGAGAAAGGGTTTTTGCTGAGGTTGCTATCGTGCAGACGAACGGAGATGGGTTTAAGTAACTGCTCCTCGGAGTAGATCCCGGCAGAAACAATATTGCGGCCCGAGATCTCTCCCCGGATGCGGAACTCGTTCTTGAAGAAGTTGCCTACAGGCCGGATCGAACTGATCTCTATTCCTAGGTCGTTTACATTGTCACGACTACGAGCAGTATCTTTATCTCTTAGGGAGGGCCTCCGAGCCGGGGTCACCAGGCGGGCCAGGGAGTCAAGGCTCGCCTTGGCATCTTCCCAATCCCGCAGGATGAGCCTGGAAACTTTGACATTTCTCAGCGAGCGGTCTACGGTCTTGGACTGAAGCTGGAGGAGCCCCGCGAATTCGGCCAGGTCTTCTACACTCACCCGCCTGCCTTCCGTTTTAAGTTTTAGGGCGCGTGTTCCGTTGACAAAATTAAAAACGTCCAGCCTCGTCCTCTGATCCACTGGAGAACCAAATCTGACTTCTTCCTGCAGCCCATCCCACACATAGGTTGCCAGCCTCTCGAGTCGTGTGGCTTCGCGGCGCACCCCATCGCTCACCTGCGCCGTGGTAAATACCGGGGCCTGAAGGAATAGAAAGATAAAGGCCGCGATATAAAGCCTGCAATTACTCATCCCCGAATAAATCCTTCCTATTCCAATTGTCTGCCAACCTAATTCTCCAGAGATGATTTTACGGGGCAACGACCTACGGAGTCAATGAGGTATTTCCTGCCAGCGGGATCAATAGTGAAAGCGGCATTTCCCCCCCTCGCCCTACACGCGGACACGCCAGATGGCGGCCACGGAGATGAGCCTCGTTGCAGCCATGATGGTGAATACCCAGAACCAGCCGTCCGGGACGGCCAGGGAAAGCCACCCGAAGAACCAGGCCTGGATCGCCCCGTAGATGTAGCCGTGGGCGTCAAGCACCCCCGCAGCGGTGCCCGCGAGCCGCCTGCCGGCGAGGTCCACGGCGAGGGCCTGGATGGGAGACATGTTGACGCAAAATCCCCCGACGATAAGCAGGAATACGGCCAGGGGGATGTTATTCGCGGGGCTGAGGGCAATCCCCATAACGGCTGCCGTGCTGAGAAAGGCCCCGATGACGATGACAACGGTTCGGTTGCTGTGGAACAGGCGGTCCGAGATCAAGCCTCCCGCGATGGGACCGAACAAATAGCCCAACGGGTAGGCGAAGGTCACAAGGCCCATCTGTTTCAGGTCGAAGCCCCCCATCTGGGCGTAGTAGACCGGGGCCCAGGAGACGATCCCGTAGCGGACGACGTTGTCTAGGCCCTTCACGTGACAGGCCAGGAAGAAGCGGAAGTTGCCCAGCAGGTGTAGGTACGCCCTGAGTCCGTGTTCGCTGCCGCCCGAGGCATCCTCGGCCTCCCGCGAGACCTCGTCCGACTCGACGTAGTCGGGTAGGCCAACAAGGGAGGGCCGGTCCCTCCCGACGAAGAAAAAGATGATTCCCATCAAGGCGATGACCATAGGCGGGTAGCGCAGCGCGGCCCGCCACCCGTAGGTCGCCGCCACCCAGGGCGTCACTATCCAGACCACCAGCAGGGCGATGCCCGCCGAGGTGCCGACCAGCCCGATGGCCCGCCCACGGTCACTGCGGGGCCACCATTGAGCGACCAGGCCGATGCCCGGGCCCCAACTGGCCGCGTTCACGAAGCCGACCACCGCCCAGGGGATGAGGAGACCACTCACCGAGTTGCCGAAGCTGGCGATGAAGTTAAACAGGGCAGTGGCGATAGCGCCGAAGAGGATAACGTTGCGGTAGCCGAAGCGCTCAGAGATGCGTCCGAATACAAGGTCACCGAGGGCAAAGCCCCAGAACATCCACGAATTGATCCACCCGGTGTCGGCGCGGGTGATCCCCAGGTCGTCGATGACGGCGGACTGGACGAGGCTGAAGTTGAAGCGCCCCAGATAGTTGAACGCGTAGAACACGCAGAAGGCGATCAGGACCCGCCACTTCCATTGGTGGTAGGCTGGGGGGAGGTCCCAGTAGTTGACACGGGTGCTCAAGCGGTGCCTCTGTCATGGGTCGCCGGATGAAAGCGCGGTTTTTTGGTAACGGTGACGATGACGCTCTCGCAGAGGCCCGTGAGAAAGTCTCTGGCTGATTCAAAGGGGTACTCCTCGGAGGAAGTCATGAGGTCAAATCGCTAATTAACAGAGGTGGATCTGCAAGATCGGCGTGAGCCTCATGTTTGCTAAACTCCGGCCCTTTGAGCTGCTTCCTCGATTGCCCTGGCGGTAGACACGCGGGCGAGGTGGGCGCGAAACTCGGCAGAGGCGTGGATATCTTCCAACGGGTCAACGCCATGAGTGACTCGAGAGGAAGCGGCTTCGATGATGGCAGGCCCCAGCTTCTTATTTTTCAGGCCTTCTTCAACTCCCCTGGCGCGAAAGGGCGTTGATCCCAGACCCGTCACACCCACACCGATCTCCGCACACAGCCCGCCATTCATCCTGAGATGGACCGCCGCACCAACTATGGCGAAGCCGGAGGCCTTTTGCGCCACCTTTTGATAAGACGTTCCTGCTCTATCCGAGAGGACCGGAATACGGACCTCGGTCAGGATCTCGTTGGGTTTGATGGCGGTAGTCATGAGGCCGAGAAAAAAATCCTCCGCCTGAATCCATCGATCCCCTTCTTGGCCTCTTACTCTAAGCTCTCCTGCGAGGGCTAAGAGGGGAGCCGTCATGTCCGCGGCTGGATCGGCATGGGCCAAGCTTCCACCGATCGTACCCCGATTGCGCACCTGAGCATCGCCGATTACTCTAGCGGTCTGGGGCAGAAGGGGGCACTTCTCCCTCAGCAGGTCCGAGCTTTCGATCTGGTAGTGAGTGGTCAGGGTACCGATGGTAATGTGATCACCCGCTTGTTGGATTCCGCTGATGCCGGGAATTCTGCTCAGGTCGACGAGGATCCCTGGTCGAGCCAACCTGAGTTTCATCATGGGAAGAAGGCTATGACCGCCGGCGATAACCTTTGCATCCTCTCCGTGGGAGACCAAGGCTTCTATCGCTTCGCCTAATGACGCGGGGGTCAGATAGTCAAAGGATGCGGGAATCATTTGGTAGCCTCTTTGCCCTGGCACAGACGCCATATCTTCTCGGGCTTTAGCGGCATATCGATGTGGACGACACCGAAAGGCGCTAGGGCATCAATAACGGCATTGACGACGGCAGGCGTGGAGCCGATGGTACCCGCTTCACCCACTCCCTTGACCCCCAGGGGATTGACCGGCGTGGGAGTCTCCGTGCGCGCCAGCTCCAGTCGGGGGAGATCTTCAGCCTTTGGCAGGGCGTAGTCCATCAGGCTCCCCGTCAAGAGCTGACCTTCCTCGTCATACATCACCTCTTCGAAGAGGGCCTGTCCCAGACCCTGAGCAATCCCCCCCTGGATCTGCCCGTCGACCAGGAGGGGATTTATAACCTTTCCGCAATCGTCCACCGCAATGTATTTCTTCACGGCGACCCCCCCGTTCTTCGGATCGACTTCCACCACGCAGATGTGAGTGCCGAAAGGGAAGGTAAAGTTGGCTGGTTCGAAGAATGCGGTGGCCGAGAGGCCGGGTTCCATCCGCTTCGGCAGCCTCGTGGCCAGATGGGCCTCCAGGGCAATCTCCTGAATGGAAACACCCTTTTTGGGCACTCCTTTGACGCTAAACTTTCCACCGGAGAAGACCAAATCTACGGGGTCTACCTCGAGGAGATTAGCGGCAATCCTGCGCGCCTTCTCTTTAACTCGCACGGCGGCTTGAACCACGGCCGTGCCACCCACTGCAGTCGCCCTGCTGCCAAAGGTGCCAATGCCGCTCGTTACCACAGCGGTGTCTCCATGGATCACTTTGATGTCATCGAGATCGACTCCAAGCTCATCGGCAACGATCTGGGCAAAGGAGGTCTCCTGCCCCTGGCCGTGGGGCGAGGTACCGGTAAGAACCGTGATCTTACCGGTTGGCTCGACCCTTACTGTCCCACTCTCCCAACCCCCTGCGGGCATGGCCGAGGAGGGTCCCATCCCACTGATCTCCACATAAGTAGAGAGCCCGATTCCAAGATATGTCCCCTGATTTCTGAGTCTTTTCTGTTCCCGTCTGAGCCTCTCGTAGCCTGCAAGCTTGAGGGCCTTATTGAGTGCGGCTCGATAGTTTCCGCTGTCATAGACCAGTCCGGTCGCCGTCTTGAAGGGAAAATCTTTACGCTGAGGAAAGTTCTTTTGCCGGATCTTGACCGGGTCGATGCCGAGTTCCTGCGCTACCCGATCCATGATCCGCTCTACAACGAATGTTGCCTCGGGTCTGCCCGACCCACGATAGGCGTCCGTGGACATCTTGTTCGTGAAGACGCCGGTCACCTCCATGGAAATGCAGGGAATCTTATAAGCACCCGAAAGCATGAGGCCCGTGAGCGGCGGAATCCCGGGGGTGAGTAGCTGGTGGTAGGCTCCGATATCCGCGATGGCCCGGTATCGTAGTCCCAATATCGTCCCGTCTTTTTTTACCGCCACTTCAACCTCGCCGACCTGTCCCCTGCCATGGATGGTCGCCTGAATATTCTCTCTCCGTTCTTCGATCCATTTAACCGGACGATTGAGCTTCTGCGAGAGATAGGCGACCAGGGCCTCTTCCGCGTAGACGTTTAACTTGCTGCCAAAGCCTCCCCCTACCTCTGGGGCGATGACGCGCACCCGATTCTCCGGCAGCCTGAGCATCAGCGAGAGTTGAGTTTTGAGAAGGTGGGGGATCTGTGTGGAGGACCATACCGTCAGCTCCTCCTCCCCGGGAAGATAGCGGGCCAGGACACCACGCCCCTCCATGGCAATAGGGGCGAGACGCTGATGAACCAGGCGCTGTTTGACAATCCTGTGCGCGTCCCTAAAGGCCCTGTCTAAATTTCCCTGCTTGAGTCCCCAGCGAAAGGCAGTGTTGTCTGGCCACTCGGAGTGGATAACGGGTGAGGCAGGATCCAGGGCCTTCTCCGGATCCGAAACAACCGGTAGAGGCTCATAATCCACCTGAATCAGATCCAGGGCATCCTGAGCTGCATAACGGTCCCGTGCTACCACGGCCGCAACTCCCTCCCCCACGAAGCAGACCTTGTCCACTGCCAAGACAGTGTGCGGGGGAACCCTGAGGGTGGGATTTTGAGCGGCCACCGGCACCATACCGATTTTCTCACGGACATCTCTTCCGGTGACCACCGCAACCACACCTGGAACCTTCGACGCCTCTTCAACCCGGATGGATTTGATGTGCGCATGGGCATGAGGGCTCCTTAGAATCGCGGCGTGAAGTGTGTCGGCAAGGCGGATGTCATCCACATAGTGGGCAAGACCGCGCACGAGCCTGGGGTCCTCCCGTCTCTTCACCCTTGCACCGACCAATCTGCTCACAGGCATGATCTATCTCCTCGAGCGCATCTGCCTCGCTGCGTGTTGGACCGAATCCACGATATGCTGGTAACCTGTGCAGCGACAGAGATTTCCCTCGATACCGTGGCGGATCTCCTCCTCCGTAGGCTCCGGGGAGCGCATCAGGAGTTGATAGGCAGAAAGGATCATTCCAGGGGTACAGTAACCGCACTGCAGCCCGTGACATTCCCAGAATGCCTCTTGCAGCGGATGAAGCTCTTCCCCTTGGGCCAGCCCCTCTATGGTTAGGACCTCCCCACCGTCCGCCTGGACCGTTAAGACCGTGCAGGATTTTACTGCCGCACCGTTTAGCATCACGGTGCAGGCACCACAGACACTCGTCTCACAGCCGATGTGCGTCCCTGTGAGTCCGACCACGTCCCGGAGGTAGTGCACAAGGAGAAGACGCGGCTCGACCTCGTGGGTAGTGCTGACGCCATTGATGCGGATAGTTGTTCTGCGCGTCGCAGTCACAAAAAAACCCTCTAGGCCTCTTGGCAGACAATATTAATATAGCCGATTCATTGTGGGGTCAATCGGCTCCTCCCCCTTTTTTTTGCGAAGTTGCACCCACCTTGCCCTCCACTGGCAATTGTGCGAGAAATGGCTGAGCGCACGGGTGATTCAGCTAAATTTTAAGGAGGAGATATGCCCTATATCCGTACGATTCCGCCGGCTGAAGCGACAGGACGCCTCAAGAATATTTACCAGGATAAGGCGGGGCCGTCTGCCGATCGCGGCCGAGTCTCCATGATCCGTCAGGTGCAAAGCCTTAACGCCGATGTCCTGGCTGCCTGGCGAGATTTGGATGTCGGCATCATGCGAGGGGAATCCAAGCTCACACGCCGCCAGCGAGAGATGATTGCCACGACGGTCTCTGCAATCAATAAGTGCAGCTATTGAACGGTCGCCCACGGAGAGGCTCTCCGTCAGCTTACCAACGACGAAACACTGGTGGAAGGGATCAAGGAAGACTACACGCGCCTGGACGTGACCCCGGTCGAGCGGGCGATGCTCGCCTATGCGGTCAAACTCACCGTTGCCCCGTCTTCGGTGGGCCTGGAGGATGTGGAAGGGTTGAGGCGGCAAGGCTTTGATGATCGAGACATCCTGGATATCATCTATGTCGTTTGTCTTTACAACTTCAACGACCGGATGGCCGATGCGACCGGGATCACCGGAGAGGACTTTCTAAAATAGGCGCCTAGCCCTTTCCTGATTGTCTGAAATTAGCCAGAACCTTGTCCAGATCTAAACCCAGTTCCTTGCCTTCGAGGAGGACCCCTACTTTTTGCGACGCCCAGCTTTGGACAAAATATTTCTCCAGGACATCCCTCTTGTTCTCGTCCTCGGCTATTTTTGCCAGCTTTGATTTAACCCGCTCTTCGTGACCCTCCTCGTCGTCGACGACCCGTGCCGCAAGATTTTTCACCTCCGGATCCTTTGAGACATCTCTCAGGTGGGTCATAAAGACCACGGCCGACTTCTCGGCGATATTACAAAGTCGAAAGGCCTCCACATCCCCTGTAAGAAACTGGTCGAAGTAGCCGTCGTAGGCGTCAGCCGGGATGTCCTCAACATCGGCGCCACGACTCCTCAGATATTCCTTGATCAAGGCATAGTGCTTGTATTCATCGGCGGCCTGCTCAGCGACCTCTGCCCGCTCATTGTGGTCAAGTTCAGGATACTGAAGCAGGGCCTTGCTAAAAGCGATGCCGTGCCTAAGCTCCCTCTTTGCCTGCCGTCGCATCAATTCCACGAAGGCAGGGCTCTTGGAGTCCAATTCGGCCAGTGCTTTACGGACAGCCAGAATCGGCCCTTCCAGCTCGGAGTAGTATTTCCTGTACAGCGATTCTACAAATTCTCTATCGTTCATGTAATCGACTCCATGGCCTGTGAGCCAGGGTAAGTTATCGATGAAAGAGTCCAATGTCAATGTCAAGGCGACTCTCCGTCAGAAAGTGTGGTGCTAGATGTCTCTTTGATTCAATGTAAACCCCGCCTCTTGAGGCGGGTACAAAGCCGATGGGGTTTCCAAAGGGGAGAAG
>JAZFYO010000165.1:0-6937 GCA_036443615.1 Binatia bacterium
GCCTCCTATGTCAAATTAAGGTTTCTGTGTCAAATATGAACACCCCGTGCCAGTTTCGTACAGGCTGACCGGAAGATACAACCAAGGCTGTCCTAAGCGGCATCAAAGCACTAAGCTAAGGATCTTACACGGAAAACCCATAAATACCTAATAACCATGGCCCTGACACCGGGGTACCGGGGCCAGCATGAATGCATGTTAGTTTACCGGTTGCCACTCCAGTACACATGGCATGAAAATTGCGGTTAAACCTGATTGTTCCGTTAAATACCAACAAATATTTTTGTCTTCTTTTTAGACTATGCATTTTAGCTTACTTAGAAAGAATTTATCATTTGGTTGTCTAGCTATGGAACAGAGTGTATCTTTCGAAATTCTAGTGGTCGAGGGTCACGTAAATCAGTCAAAGTGCCTTTCGAGTCAATTAGAAGGACTGGATGCCCCGGTAAATGTTCTGTCTGTTAATGACGCGGAGACGGCCCTTTCCCTCCTTGAGAAAAAACCTGTCAATCTACTGATAATCGATACCTTCTTGCGAGGTAATGCTGACGGTTTTGATCTCTGCCGCAACATCAGGTCCTCCTCGGCGCTTCAACAGGTTCCGGTTATCCTGCTACTTGCAGGTACCCTTAGCCTGGAACGCTCCAAGGGTATTTCGGCCGGTGCCGATCTTCTTCTGCAGAGGCCTGTCGTGAAAGAGGAGCTGTGTAAAATGGTGCAGTTGCTCCTGGAGTGGAGCTCCTATCGGACCAACAGCACAGCCGCCATAGTAACTCCGAGTAAACCTTCCAGGCGCCTCCGCTCTGTGACCTGACACCATCGCTAATCTCATTCGAAGTATCGTTCAGTCCACTCGTTTAATTTCTTTCTAAATAATTCTTTATCTGGCTCCCAGTAATAGATGACAGGGGGCAGATTCTTTCTGTCTAGCAGGGGAAATGATCAGTCAGTGGCGTGGAGATGACCAATGCTATCTGCCCCTCCCTGCCTGTTCCACGTATTTATCGAATGGACCCGTGATTTGGATTACCTCACGGACAGGAAAGTCGAGCATTGGAAAGACTATAACAAACAGTTTACCTGCGATCCCGGCCTTTTTAGTTTCCGCTGTTACTGGAGAAAAGGCAAGAGTACGCAGAGCTGAGCGCCCGGTGAAGGATGCGAACTCGATACGCCTGCCTTCCGGGGTAAGGACAAAAATCTTGCCGGAGCGGCGCTGCGCCACGAAGAGGTAACCACCTGGGCTCAGGCTCATTCCCGACGGGAGCGGACCGGTGTGGACCAACTGAAGCTGATTTCCAGGCATTTTGACACGGTAAATCTGTCCAAAGCCATCCCGATGAGGGCTGTCGTGCGGTCCATCACTTCCGATCCAGAGGTAACCCCGTGAATCAAATGTCAAAGTCCGGCTGCGTCCTAGCCCGCTTAGGAAATGAGGGTTGATGACTCTTCCTGCAGGATCGAACTTCACTACGACACCCAGGACAGAATCGGTGACGTATATGTTTCCGGCCTTGTCAAAGGCGATTCCTTCGGGATCTCTCAGAAGAGGGAGGGATCCATGTGCAGATGGCCCGCCAGCGAACAGATGGACCGATCCTGAGGAGGTAAGTCGATAAACACTGCCGTATCTCTTTGCACGATCGCTTGTGCTTACAAAAACCTCCCCTTTACTGTTTACGGCTACCTCATCTGGGTCGGGCAGTGATGGGCCAAAGAGAAATTGCTTTTCCGTCTTGCGAGACACTTTTGCCCCGCCCGCAGGTACCCGGTAAATCGCTGCGGCATCCTTACCGTAAATTTCTCGCAGCCGGTTCGCAGTTCGGGCTAAATAGAAACTGCCTCGGCGATCGAAAGCGGTTGACACAATGGCTGGAAGCCCTGGAAAATTTCGGGATCGGTCTGGGTCAAAGCCTGTACCTGTGACATGGGTAGTCACGGAGAATCCAGGCGGAAGGTTGATTTCAGCCCAGCTGAGCGCGGTCCATGCAGATCCGCTGAGGGATAATACGATGGCCAAGACCAGTTCCAAGGTAGACCGGACGTGACCAAAAGCTCGGCAAGCGAATTTGAAAATAGAGACCTCCCCCTACATCGAATTATTGCAGATCCTGCGGAATATTTTTACCTTCTTTTACTCTATTTCTGCCTTTTTCCTGACCAGCCAAGCTCAGGGCCAATAAAAGTTCCATAATCATGAAGAATAGCAGAACCTCATCCCATCATATAAAAGCTGAATGGGCAGTCAATTTTTCTGCTCAGCACCTGTAAGGGTGTCTGCCCGTGCTTTGAATAAGTCCTCTTGCTGATTACCTACCAACTGGTGGAAGAGGCTAGATTCTCGCTTGTAGAATCCTTCGGTGTGGAAGGAGTCTGCGAGCCTTAAAAGCTCATAATCCAAGTGGTGGCAGATCTCATGAAGGAGAGTCCTCAGAAAACTTCTAAAAGCGACAACCTGTCTCCGTTGTGCCGTGCGCATCCAGACGGTAATTCGCGCGGCCTTGTGTCCCTTCCCGGGATTGTACAGCCCTTGGAGTTCACCCCAGCTCCGCGAGGGTCGTGTCGCCAGCACCTCAACCTGTACAGGCGGAACCTTGAGTCCGTCCGTGAGAGCAGACACGAGCTCCTGACACATATTTTTTGTCATTTGACGATCGTCGCGCTTCAGTGTGCTGGCTAGCATCCCAACCAGTGGCTGGAGTGAAGAAGGCCGCGTCAGAGGAATGGAGCTGACCTCATCGCTTTTCCGATAAATTCGCTGCTCGGCGCGTGTCAGGCGATTGTAGTAAGCAAAGACCATTCGTGCACCCTAGTCTGTACCGTGTCAGAGGGCAACGGTGGACCTATTGGGCTCATCGACTCTGTTGGCCAGCCAGGTCAGATTCTATCAGATCTTCAGCGTGATGGAACCCCTTAGTAGCTCTGAATCAGTAGGACTGTGCCTCCGACAATGATTGCCGCTCCCGTGACCACCTTCCAAGTGACCTGTTCATGGATTTGGAAAAATAGCCAGGATATGGCCACCACGAAGAGAGGTCGGGACTGAAAGATAGGCTGAACAAAAACGACCGGCGCGTACGTCAGCGCGAAATAAGCGCACGTCGTTCCCACGCTGACTACGAGTCCTACGATTGCAATCATTCCCCATGTTCGGCTTGACCATGTGCCGACTTCGTCACGCAACGGCCTCCCACGTAGTAGCGGCAGATAGCTCAACAACGCGAAGGCATTCGCATAAAAGTTCGCCTGGATCGGGGAGGCGAAGCTGGTGATGACTGGGCGGGCAAATACGGATGATGAGCCGAATGCCAGCGCACTTGTCAGCGCCAGGCTCACCCCCTTGATGTAATGCCTGGTTGTTTCAGGGGAAATGGCCTTGGCGTGACTTCGTGCGATGAGGACACATCCCAGAACTATGAGCGTGGAGCCTAATACGAGTGGTAGTGTCAAGGTCTCCTCTAGGAATAGACGCGCCAGTAGAATTGCGAAAAAAACATTTGTTGCTGCAAGTGAGCTGGCCCGTGCAGCCCCTGTGTGCTTGATCGCGGTGAAGAGGAGTGTGCGGGCGATGGTGATGCGTAAAATTCCTGCCAAGGCGATGTTGAGCAGGGGTAAACCCCAAGCTGGCCAGGGTTGTGTGAAATCTCCGTTCACGGCTGAGATCACAGCCAATAAGACCTGGCCTACCAGGGCAGTGGCGGCAGTCCCCAAGACAGGGTCAATACCCCTCATGGCCAGACGGCCAAAGATATCGCGTAGTGCTAACAGGATGGCCCCGCCAAGAGCGAAAAAAACAGCAACTTGCATTATTTTAGAAAACCGTCGGGGTGATGGCTATATTCGCGGAGATCCTTCAATGAACCAGGGGCTGAATGGTTTCAGTCAAAGATTGGAAATGCGATGGTCGGTTCATTTGTGAAAACGTACGAGCACCAAGACTCGGCAAGATCTGGCTCACTTCAAAAGAGAGTATCAGGGTTGAGCCCGATTGTGCCTCCTATCACGCAACCAATATTTTCTAATCAAGTTGTATCGCACACGGGGTTGGAATCCCCGTGTTCGACCAAAGGGGAAAGCTGCCGCTTCTCCCCCCTGTGGAGTAATGGACCGCGACTCCACGGGGGAAACCCCATCGGCTTTGTGCCCGCCTCAAGAGGCGGGGTTTACATTGAATCATAGAATTAAAAAAACGGTATTCAGGGGCGATAGATAGAGCGGCCGCTGAAAATTATGACCTCCTAGACATTTTTCTTTTTTTAGGTTTTCTTTGTTTTCGACGCGGGGCCTCCTTCAGATTCTTCCCACGCATAATAAAGTCTAATATGTCGCTCCTTGTGATAATGCCCACTAGCTTTTCCTTCTTAGCAACCGGCAATGAGCCAATCCGGTGGCGACGCAGGAGTCTAACGGCCGTCAGAAGTGGGGTTTCCGGCTGGACACTCATCACGTTAAATGTCATTGCCTCTTCGACAGTGTATGACTCGGCAAACTTGTCTATATCTTTAGTGTGGTCAATGAGTATGCTGGTCGGGTAAGCATCACGGATGTCACGGTCCGTAACTATACCGACGAGCTTTTCGTCTGCGACAACAGGCAGCTGATTGATCCGGTGCTTTGCCATTATTCGTCTGGCAATCCCGATGCTATCATAGAGCTCAACTGCCAGCACCTGTTTTGTCATCCATTGAGAAACCTTTATCATACGAGGCCTCCCTCTGATCGCTTTTGAAACGAAATTGCCGTCCCCGTCAAATCAAGTTAATCGAACACGGGGTTTGAATCCCCGTGTTCGACCAAAGGGGAGAGTTGCCGCTTCTCCCCTTTGAAAACCCCATCGGCTAAGTGCCCGCCTCAAGAGGCGGGGTTTTATATTGAATCTATGGTCCTGTTCCAGGGATCATGCCATTGGCGACACATTGTTTCGCTAACACACCGACAAAGGCGAAATCTGAGTTAATGTTCCCCACTTTTCTCAAAATATTGCTGATGGTATTCTTCAGCTTTGTAAAATTCCGAGGCAGGAGTGATTTCCGTCACAATTGGATTTTTGTACTGTCCACTGCTCTGGAGCCTCTCTTTTGACGCTTTCGCTGCGGCTTCTTGCTCGGCATTGTGAAAAAAAATTGCCGACCTGTATTGCGACCCTATGTCAGGACCCTGGCTATTCATGGTTGTCGGGTTGTGAATATCCCAAAATACATTCAGGAGTTCCTCGTAGGAGAGCTTAGCGGGAGCATACTCGACTTCTACCACCTCAGCATGTCCGGTCGTTCCCGTGCATACGTCTTGATAAGTTGGCCCTTTGAACGAGCCTCCGCTATACCCGACCGTAGTTGATAATACTCCCTCAACCTTTCGAAAGGCTGCCTCTACGCCCCAGAAACAACCTGCTCCAAATGTGGCCTTTTGACTCATGATCTCCGCTCCCTTCTGTATAGTCGAACCAGTACCTTACGAATTTTTAATCGAACTGACAAGCCACCGGACTCTCCATCAAAACATGGCTAGATTCTTACCGATAAAATGTTCAACAGAACGACTTCAACAAAGTTTTTCGCGCCAAGATGCCAAGACCGCAAAGAATGAAATCCGAATTTCGAATATCGAAACTTGAAACAATATCGAACTCTAAAGTTCTTAAACAACGAATGTAAAGTCCAGACTGTTTATGACATTTGTATTTTTGTCATTTGGATTTGTTTCGAATTTCGAATTTCTACTTTTGTTCGTTCTTGGCGTTCTTTGCGCCTTTGCAGCTCGCCCCGTGGAATATCCTTTCCATAGAAGCGTTATCTTTTCATTCACGGTATTATTTCATGGGGCGAGCCCCGTGGAATATCGACTCGACCGAGGTCAAGTTGTTCGCCCGAAGCGCTATTTCACAGGGCAAGTCATCGTTTATCCGATTCCCTAAACCCAAATTCAACGGGAAATTTCAAATATGTTTGTTTAGCTTTGGCCTCAAGTTGCTTGACTGCTGTTCAGGGGCGAAGCTATCATGCCCCTCAAAAATAAGTAGAGACGAGGAGGTTGGTTATGCCACACAATCATACGATCCATGCCGTCATGGTAGGGATGGGGGAAAGCTGGCGGCGTTCTGGCATTATGCCGTGTGTGAGGAGCGATATCGGGCGAGATAAACCTGTTCCCTATATCATTTGGACCATTGAAAGTCCCGATGGGGTGGTGGTCGTAGATACCGCTTACCATCCCGATTATGTAGCAGCTGAATGGGCAGAGGGGAAAAAGTTCATTGAGCCCCCCACGCTCTTGGCGGAAATCGGAGTCAAAGCTGACGATGTGAAAATGGTTGTGGTCACGCACTTCCACGTGGACCACTTCACCGGTTTTGACTTTTTTCCAAAGGCCGAGTTTGTGATTCAGCGTGCTGAGTACGAGTTCTGGACAGGACCGATGATGGGCTATGACTACCTTAATAAGCTGCTCCGGCCGAAGGTCCGTCCGGCTCTGGAGCGTATGATGCAGGAGGATCGGGTGCGGCTTGTTGAGGGCGATGTCGAGTTACACTCGGGCTTGGAGCTGCTCGGTGTCGGCGGTCATACGCCTGGGTCACAAATGGTCGCAGTCCAGACCCCTTCCGGTAAGGCCGTGATATGTGGTGACGTCGCATACACTTACAGGAACCTTCGCGAGCGCTTGCCGGTGGGGTGGTACACCAACCTCGCTGATTCGGTGGTAGCGCTCGAACGTGCACTCACTACGGCCTCGCAGCCTAACCTTGCCTATCCGAACCACGATATCGAGTTGATGCAGGGAAAGCGCGTCGTCCGCGTCATCTGAGCCGGTTGTGCTGACGTGAAACTGTTTAATGTAAACCCTGCCTCTTGAGGCGGGCACAAAGCCGATGGGGTTTCCCCCGTGGAGTAGCGGTCCATTACTCCACAGGGGGGAGAAGCGGCAGCTCTCCCCATTGGTC
>JAZFYO010000166.1:0-18859 GCA_036443615.1 Binatia bacterium
CTCATGTCCTGCTCTCCCTGGAGCCCATGAATGATACTCCCGGCGCTTAGAAAGAGGCATGCCTTAAAGAAGGCATGGGTGAAGAGATGGAAGATGGCTGCAGAAAAGGCCCCCACGCCCACGGCGATGAACATGTAGCCCAGTTGGCTTACAGTAGAGTAGGCTAATACCCGCTTGATGTCGTTTTGAGCTACTGCGATGGTTGCAGCAAAGAATGCAGTTAGGACCCCTATGATGGCAATGGTCATGAGGGTCACCGGGGCTAAGAAGAAGAGAAAGTGAAGGCGCGCCGTCATGTATACACCGGCCGTGACCATCGTGGCGGCATGGATCAAGGCACTCACGGGAGTCGGTCCCTGCATGGCATCGGGAAGCCAAACAAAGAGCGGGATCTGCGCCGACTTTCCTGTGGCCCCAGCAAAAAGGAGAAGGGTGATAAGAGTTACACTCCCGGAAGAAAGGAGGTGGGCGTTGCGCTTTAGTTCCAGAAAATCCAGGGTCGCGACGCCGTGACGATTCATCTCCCAAAAGAGGAGGAAGATCCCCAAGATGAAGCAGAAATCCCCTATCCGGTTAACGATAAATGCTTTGTTCCCCGCAATCGTGTTGGCATGATCCTGATACCAGAAGCCGATCAGGAGATAGGAGCAGAGCCCGACTCCCTCCCAGCCGACAAAAAGGAGCAGGAGATTGTCGGACATAACCAGAATGAGCATAAAAAAGACAAAGAGGTTGAGATAGGCGAAGTAACGAACTATCCCCTCGTCGTGGCTCATATACCCCAGGGAATAGATGTGGATCAGCAGACCGATGCCGGTGATCACCAAGAGCATGACCACGGTGAGGGGGTCTGCCAGGAACGAGATCGCCACCTTGAAGGGATCGGACTCGATCCATGTAAAGAGATGATCTTTAAAAATTCCGCCGGGGGGGAGACTCAAGAAAAGCCAAAGAGAGACTAGAAAGGAGATCCCGACGGCCGTGCAGGCCAAGAGGCCGGCAAATATTCGCCCTAACCGGGCGCCGAAAAATATGTTGAGGGCTGAGCCTGCAAGAGGGGCTAGGGGAATCAGGCGAAGGAGGTTAAGGTTTTCAATTATTCCCGGAGATTCCATGGCTACCATCTCAAAAGCTGCATCTCCTGTGGGTCGAGACTCTGGCGCTTTCGGAACAGCGAGATGATGATTGCCAACCCCACCACCGCTTCGGCCGCAGCAACCGTCATGACAAAGAAAACGATCACCTGGCCGTCCATAGATCCAAGGGAGCGGGAAATGGCGATGAAGGTTAGGTTGACGGCGTTGAGCATGAGTTCGAGAGACAGGAGGATTACAATGAGGTTACGGCGGATGATCACGCCGATAACGCCAATAGCAAAGACAAATGCACTGAGGGCAAGGTAATAATTTAGTGGCACCATAGACCGGTTAAAGCTACCTCTTCGCTAAGACAACTGCACCTATGAGCGCTACCAAAAGGAGGATTGACGCAATCTCAAACGGGAGAACAAATTCCTTGAATAGGATCTCGGCAAGCAATTTCGGGCTACCAAAATTTTCTCCAACCTCAGCACCTAAGGGTTTCGTTCCATGGACGGGAAGGAAAAGGGAGATGAGCTCCACGGCAAGTAGGGCAGCGCCTAAGGACCCCGAGCCCCACCAAATCCAGTGTCCCTTCTCAGGCATGCTGGGATTGAGGAGCATGATGACGAAGAGGAAAAGGACCATGATGGCTCCGGCGTATACGAAGATCTGGAGAACAGCCACCATGGGGGCCTCCTGCGTAAGGAAGAGAACTGCCATAATGAATAGGGCAGCCACCAGGGCCAGGGCACTGTGAACCGGGTTTCGCTGAAAGATCACAAGCAGAGAAGATGCAATCAAGAAAACCGCGAGGATAAAGAATATCAGCAGTTCTATGCTCATGGTTTAAAATTCCAATTGAGTTTGCTCTTTTTGACTCCTATGTGCCGAGAACTATGATCCAGATTGCGGTTACCATGACATTGGCCAAGGCCAGGGGGAGGAGCATTTTCCACCCCAGGCGCATGACCTGATCGTAGCGAAAGCGGGGAAGGGTCCATCGAATCAAAATGAACAGCCAACAGAAAAAGAAGACCTTGAAGACAAAGACTCCCACTTGCAGGAGTACAATGGCGAGATGAGGTAAAAGAAGAATTGCCCCCCCGGGGAAGTGAAAACCGTCGCGCATAAGATAGGGGACCTGCCAACCTCCAAAGAAAAGTGTGGTGATGATGGCCGCGGCGGTCACCATCTCGGCAAATTCAGCAGTAAAGAACATGAGAAACTTTGCCCCGGAGTACTCCGTGTGGAACCCGGCGACGAGTTCTGACTCGGCCTCCGGTTGGTCAAATGGGATCCTTTTGGATTCCGCAACGGCCGTCGTAAAAAAGAGTAAAAAGGCCACAGGCTGAAGGACGACACCCCAGGCCGGCAGCCAGCCCCAGAGCAGGGACCCCTGCCCCCGAACGATCTCTTGCAGCTCCAATGTCTCGTAAATCATCACTATGCCCATGACCGATAGTCCCATGGCGATTTCATAGGAAATCATTTGTGCTGAGCCCCTCACCCCGCCGAGCAGGGAGAATTTGTTGTTTGAGGCCCAAGCCCCGATCACGATGCCGTAGACACTGAGGGAGGACATTGCGAAGATGTAGAGAATCCCAATATTGATGTTCGGGGCCACCTGTAGGTTGATGGTTCGACCCCCTATTTCCAAAACGTCCCCGAAGGGTATGACGGCAAAGAGGACTAAGGTTGGAAAAAGGGCCAGACAGGGCGCCAGGGTATGCAGGACCCTGTCTCCCCGAGGTGGCACGAAGTCTTCTTTGGTGAGAAACTTGATAGGATCGGCAACCATCGTGTTGATCAGCCCCAAGCCCGCAAAGCCCAGGATGGATGCACGGTTGGCGCCAATGCGGTCCTGGATCAGGGCGCTTCCCTTTCTCTCGACCCAACCCATAATACCGGCGAGGTTCAACACCATGATGAGGACGAGCAGGACCTTCGCCACGACAATGCCGATTTCAACGATCATGGTTGTCTTGACACGTTCGTGGGTAAGATTCCCTGCTCTCCGATAGCGGAGTAACTCATCCCCTGGTATCTAGGAACCTCTACGGATATTTGGTGAAAGATTTCAGTTGGCGTCAGCGATGAGGACTTTTCTCCTGCCTTTTCCAGTAAGTGGTTAAAGATTTCCCAGTCCTGAAGTGTCCCTGGTGGTGGGACCAAAGCAGGATTTAGTTTCTGTACTCTTCCTCTGCGGTTGGTGAAGGTCCCTTCTTTTTCCGCGAAGTTGGTAGCGGGGAGGACCACATGGGCCAGTCGAGCAGTGGCGGTGAGGTGGGTATCTTGGACGACCAGAAAAGATAGTTGTTCTAAAGCCCGTTTTATTTTTTCTCCGTCGGGCACTAATGACAACAGGTCTTCCCCTACGATGTAGGCGCCTTGGAATTTTCCTTCGACTAATCGTTGAATCCATGCGCCGAGCCCGCCGTTGGAATTCACTCCCACTTCTCTCGCGCCGCGGAAATTAGGCGAGCGGTCCGGGCTCATTAAAATCTTGGCAGTTTCGGTCAGGTCCCGTTCTTGATAAAAGACCTCCAGGGCTGCTTGTGGGGAAATCGTGTTCATGACTTTGGCAAAGAGGAAGGCCTCTTCGTTGGTATTGCGCCCAGAGATGAGTCCTGCCAGGGGGGTGGCGGAGCCGAGACCGGAGAGGATGGGTGCAAGAGCCGCCTCCCAGTTGGATGACACCAGGCCTCCTTCCTGCCGGATCAATGGGGTGGTGAGTCGCTCCACCTCGGTGAGAGGATGAAAGCAGTATCGTCCCTCATCGCAGATCCAATGACTGTTTACGGATTCGTTGATTCTAGGCTTGAAACGAGAAATGCGGTTCTGGGTGCTGCCGATCGTGATGTTGCAGCCCGTGCTGCAGCCGGGGCAGATGGAAGGGGTGTTTTTCAGGTACCAGACCCGAACCTTGAAGCGGAAGTCGCGGTCTGTCAGCGCTCCTACCGGGCAGATATCATTCACGTTGGCGGAGAGGGGATTATCGAGAGTTTTTCCTGGAAATAGAGCAATGGTGGAGAGATCTCCCCGGTTGGTGATGGTCAGCTCGTCCGTACGGGTAACCTCTTCAAGAAAACGGACACAACGGGTGCACTTTATGCAGCGCTCGGCATCAAAGACGACATTTGGACCAAAGACCTCGCGCTTTCGATTGTTCTCCTTCCGCTCGAGGAAGTTGCTGCCCATAAGGCTGTGTTCCATGTAGTAATTCTGAAGCGAGCATTCCCCTGCCTGGTCACAGATCGGGCAGTCTAAGGGGTGGTTGATTAGGAGAAACTCCATGATAGCCTTACGGGCTTCCAGTGCCTGCGGGCTTTGGGTCTTCACGACCATTCCCTCGTTTACCATGCTGTTGCAGGCAATCTGGAGTTTGGGCATTTTCTCTATTTCCACCAGGCACATGCGGCAGTTGCCCGCGATGGAGAGTTTCGGGTGGTAGCAGTAGTATGGAATGGATATTCCAGCATCCGCAGCCGCCTGAATAACGGTTTTCTCTTTGGTCGTTTCTATTTCCCTGCCGTCGATTGTTAATTTAACCGTGTCCATGTCTTTAAATTGTTATCGGCCGTCGGCATCCGTGTCTGGCTGAGGCTAATAGCTCCAGGCTGACAGCTCAAAACTAAACCATGCATTTTTTATGGGCGATGTGGTATTCAAACTCATCCCGGAATTTATTAATAAAGGCCCCCGCGGGCATAGCAGCCGCGTCTCCTAAAGGACAGATGGTGTTACCCATGATGTGGCGGCTAACGTCCGCGACCAAATCCAAATCCTTCTCATTTCCCTGACCATTCTCGATGCGCCAGAAGATCTTTTCCATCCAGTGGCACCCTTCCCTGCATGGCGTGCACTGGCCGCAGGATTCGTGGGCGTAAAAATGAGCGATATTGCAGGCTGCCTTGACCATACAGGTGGAATCGTCGATAACGATCATACCGCCTGACCCCAGGAGACTCCCGGCTGCCTGAATCGATTCGTAGTCCAGTCGGGCCTCTCCTATTTCATCCCAGCGCAATATCGGAACCGATGAGCCGCCCGGGATGACACCTTTCAGTTTTCTGCCGACGCGGACTCCTCCACAATCCTCTTCTAAAAAACGCTTCAGAGGATAGCCCATCTCGACTTCATAGACGCCGGGTCTTTGGATCTGACCGCAGACGCTAAAGAGTTTGGTCCCCTTGCTTTTCTCCGTTCCCAGGGCGGCATATTTAGCGGCACCCTGATCAATGATCCAAGGGAGCGCAGCCAAAGTCTCCACGTTGTTCACCACGGTCGGACAACCGAAGAGGCCGTGGGTAGCTGGAAAGGGTGGCTTGAGCTTAGGCCAGCCCCTCTGTCCTTCCAGCGATGAGAGCAGTGCTGTCTCTTCCCCACAGATGTACGCACCTGCTCCCCGATGGACAATAAGCTCAAGGTCATATCCTGACCCGAGGATGTCCTTGCCTATATAACCGGCTTGCCTGACTTCCTCGACGGCCTTTTCCAGCACTCTGTACCCAAAAGCAAACTCGCCCCGTATGTAGATGAAAGCCAAATGGGATTGGATCGCGAAGGAGGCTAAAATGAGCCCTTCGATGACCGCGTGGGGATCTTTCTCGATCAAGACTCGGTCCTTGAAGGTGCCCGGTTCACTTTCGTCGGCGTTGCAGACAAGATATTTGGGTTTCGGGTTGTCCTTCGGCACAAAACTCCACTTTCTCCCGGTGGGGAAGCCCGCTCCCCCCCGCCCCCTGAGACCTGATGCAATGACCTCCTCAGTGACCTTCTCTGGGGTCATCTCTTTCAGCGCCTTTTGAAGTGCGCGATAACCGCCACGGGACTGGTAAACGGTGAGGGTGTGAGAGTCTTGAGTCTCAATATTTCGCAGGAGTATCTTTTCCATGGATCCTAACCAGGGCTATTCCTTGAAATTCCAGAAGGTTTAAGTGGACGTTCCTTTCAGTGATTCCAAGATCTTTTCGACCTTCTCTTCCGAGAGGTTCTCATAGTAATCATCATTAATCTGCATCATAGGTGCGGTTCCACAAGAGGCCAGGCACTCCACCTCAGAGAGGGTGAACTTTCCGTCAGTAGTCGTCTCACCTAATTTGATACCTAGTTTCCGTTTCAGGAAGTCGGTGATTTTTTCCGCTCCCAATAGCGCGCAGGGTAAGGTGCGGCAGACCTGGATGTGGTGCCTCCCTATGGGCCTCATGTGCAGCAGTGTATAAAAGCTGACCGTCCCATAGAGACGTGTTGTAGGGATCTCCATTAATTTGGCTACGTATTCGATGCTTTCCTGACTGAGGTGGCCGAACTCTTCTTGTGCCAGATAGAGAACTGGAAGAACAGCCCCTTCTTTGTGGGGATATCGGCTGATCAAATTGTTAACTCGGCTCAATGTCTTGGGAGAGAACTCGACAGCCATGTTCGAACTCGTCAATTGTCAAAAGTTGATGGTTTACAATGAATGGCAGATGGCAAATCGTCCAGCCCTGGATGGTCTATTTGCAATTGGCCATTAGTGATTTACCGGTCACATTCCCCACCGATCATGTTGACCATGCCGAAAGTTGGGATGATATCCGACAACATATAGTTTTTGATCATTTCGTGAAAGGCCGACATGGCAATGAAACATGGAGGGCGCACTCTTACCCGGTAGGGTCTCCCTCCCCCGTCACTCACGATATAAAAGCCCAATTCGCCGTTGCCGCCTTCGACGGCCAGATAGACCTCCCCAGGGGGGACCTGAATCCCTTCCATGATGAGCTTAAACTGGTGCATCAATCCTTCGATGCTGTTGTAGACCTTCTCTTTTCCCGGCAGGACGATGCGGGGGTCATCCAGAGAGATCGGGCCTAATGGTATCATTTTTAACGCCTGTTCCACGATCCGTATGCTCTGCTCAATCTCTGAGATGCGGCAAACAAAGCGATCGTAGTTATCCCCCTTGCTGCCCAAAGGGACGGAAAAATCAAGCTGATCGTAGATCAAATAGGGGTGGGCCTTTCGGACATCGTAATTGACACCTGTAGAACGCAGGATTGGACCGGTAAGGCTGTAGGAAATTGCCGTGTCTTTCGAAATCACTCCCACACCGGACATCCGGTCGATAAAGATCCTGTTGCGAGAGAGGAGACGATCGCAGTCTGCCATGAGCCTTCTGACCTTGTTGAGGGAATCCAAGGTATGCTCGGCAAAGTCATGGGGGAGATCGTGTTTTACTCCTCCGATGCGAGTATAGGAAATTGTCAATCGCGCCCCAGTGACTACCTCAATGATCCTCATGAGGAACTCACGCGCTTCGATCATGTAGAAACCGACGGTGATTGCGCCTAGCTCTGACGCGGCCATGCCGCAACAGGTCAAATGATCATAGATGCGGGAAAGTTCGCACATGATGACCTGGATGAATTGACATCTCGGCGGCGTTTCCACCCCAAGGAGTTTTTCCACCGCTAGGGCATAGCCAACATTATTGATGAGTGGAGAGGCATAGTTGAGGCGATCCGTATAAGGGATCACCTGAGTCCATGTGGACTGCTCGCACATCTTTGCGAATCCGCGGTGCAGGTAGCCTACCTCTACATCGCAGTCCAACACCTTCTCGCCTTCTAGTTTGAGATTAAGCTTGATGGTTCCATGAGTAGCAGGATGGGACGGTCCCATCTGAAGTTCCATGGCTTCCAATGGCAGTTCTGGTGTCTCTGGTTTCATTTTTTAAGAGCGGTTGACAGATCTTCAGGCTTTTGCGGAAATTTTTGTTTTAGGTCCGACAGCTTGTTCTCTGATTCGTTGTCTACGAAGGTGCCCTCCACCTCTCGTTCTGGTATCAACGGTTGACGTTGGTTTACCGGATAGTCTTTCCGTAGGGGATGTCCTTGAAACTGTTCGTAAAGCAAGACTCTCCTCAGATCCGGATGGCCGTGGAATCGAACTCCGAACATATCCCAAACCTCTCGCTCCAGCCAATTTGCCCCTTTCCATAATGGGGTGAGGGAGTCTACCGTGGGTTTCTCTTCTGGTACGGGGACCTTGACCTGTAGACGGTGGTTTAAGCTTAAGGAGTACAATTGGTAAACGACCTCAAAACGAGGGATCTTCTTCCCCAGATAGTCGACAGCAGTGATATCGGCGAGAAAGTTGAAGTCCAGTTTTGGGTCTTCTTTTAGGAGGCGGAAAATCTCTAGCATGCTATCCCGCGGGATCGTAATAGACTCGTCGCCACAAAAGGATTGAACCTCAAGGATTTTTCCTTGAAGCCTCTCGTGGATATAGGCTCCTTTTGGCCTATCTTCCGCCATGGTATCTCACTCCCACTCAAGGGCCCCTTTCTTCCAAACGTAAATAAAGCCAATGGTAAGGATGGATAGGAAGATTCCCATCTCCACAAGACCGAGGAGTCCCAGGCGGCGAAAGAGGATTGCCCACGGGTATAGGAACACTACTTCGATGTCGAAGATCAAAAAAAGCATGGCTACGATGTAGAACTTTACCGAGAAGCGGATTCGGGCATCTCCCCTAGGGGGGTTTCCTGATTCAAAGGGCTCTGATTTGATAGGGTTAGGTCTTTTGGGACCCACGAACTGGGCGATGAAGAGAAAGGAGACGACGATGATCCCTGCAAAGAGGAAAATAATCAGCACGGGGAAATAGGGATGAGCCATAAGGGGAATTCATGACACGCAGGGCGTCCGAATACAAAAAATCCATACCCCCGACAGAGAGGGTATGGCTTGGACGCTCTCCAGATCATAGGCTAAGGTTAAGAATTCTTATTGAAAAAATGTATGAAAGTCAAGGTTTTTAGGGCTCCAGTGCCAAATGTGTGAGGGAAATTTCTCCGCAACCTTTGGGCCGACACATTGGACGGGGAGCCGGGTTTCAGTCTGGTTGCATGGACTGATGCGTGTGGGGGCCTGATTAGATGAGGTGAAGCCGGGGAGCGTCCAATTCAACTCGACTTCCCCGGCTTGGGTGTCATGAATAGTAGCTTAGTAGTCCTCTGGATACGGCATTGGTGGTGCGTCTTTCTTCTTCTCTGGTTTATCCGCGATCACGGCCTCTGTGGTAATGAGCAATCCTGCCACTGATGCGGCGTTCTGAAGTGCGCACCGCACAACCTTGGTTGGATCCACGATCCCGGCCTTTATTAGGTCTTCGAACTCCTCGGTGACGGCGTTGAAACCGAAGGCCCCTTTCCCGTTCTTGATCTTATCCAGAACCACCGAGCCATCCGCTCCGGCATTGTTAGAGATCCAGCGGGTCGGCTCCTCGAGGGCCTTTTGCACAATGCGCACTCCGATCTTTTCATCCTCTGGTACCCTGAGATTGGCAAGGGAATCTCCAGCCCGGACTAGCGCCACACCACCGCCCGGCACAATGCCTTCTTCCACCGCCGCACGGGTGGCATGGAGTGCATCCTCCACTCGAGCCTTTCTCTCCTTCATCTCCACTTCAGTCGGAGCCCCCACTTTGATAACGGCCACCCCCCCAGCCAGCTTGGCCAGGCGCTCTTGGAGCTTCTCACGGTCATAGTCCGAGGTAGTCTCGTCGATCTGGGCCCGGATCTGCTTTATGCGTCCCTCAATGGCTGACTTTTTACCTGCACCTTCTACAATAGTGGTGTTTTCCTTATCCACAATGATCCGTTTGGCGCGACCTAGGTCCTTTAAACTGATATTCTCAAGCTTTATCCCTAACTCCTCGGCGATCATTCGGCCGTCTGTCAAAATACCAATATCCTCGAGTATTGCCTTGCGCCGGTCGCCAAAACCAGGGGCCTTCACCGATATGCACTTAAGGGTGCCTCGGATCTTATTGACCACCAGCGTCGCCAACGCTTCCCCTTCTACGTCCTCTGCTAGCATGAGTATGGGCTTACCGGTTTTTGCCACGTTTTCCAGGATGGGCAGGAGATCCTTCATGTTGGAGATCTTTTTCTCGTTGATAAGTATATAGGCGTCCTCTAGGATGGCCTCCATCCGCTCCGGATCGGTCACAAAGTATGGAGAAAGATAGCCGCGGTCGAAACGCATCCCCTCGACCAGTTCCAGGGTAGTTTCGAGCCCTTTGGCCTCCTCGACCGTGATCACTCCCTCCTTCCCTACTTTATCCATCGACTCGGCCAGGATATTGCCAATGGTCTTGTCGTTGTTGGCAGAAATTGTTCCTACCTGAGCGATCTCAGATCGGTCACGGGTGGACTTGGACAGCCTTTTGAGTTCCTCCACTACCTTGACAACAGCCTTGTCGATGCCCCGTTTGATGTTCATGGGATCATGGCCTGCCGCCACCATCTTGATACCCTCGGTAAAGATGGATCGAGAGAGGACCGTGGCCGTGGTCGTGCCATCGCCGGCTACATCCGATGTTTTACTGGCCACCTCCTTAACCATCTGGGCTCCCATGTTCTCGAACTTATCCTCAAGCTGGATCTCCTTGGCGACAGTGACACCGTCCTTGGTTACAGTAGGCGCACCCCAGGATTTTTCTAAAACGACGTTTCGCCCTTTTGGCCCCAATGTTACTGTCACGGTATCGGCCAGGATTTTAACCCCTTTTAGGATCTTAGAACGCGCCTCTTCGCTAAACTTGACTTCTTTCGCGGCCATGAAAAACCTCCTTATTCAATTATTCCCAGGATATCGTCTTCACGCATAATGAGATGCTCTTCGCCATTGAGCTTTATCTCAGTCCCTGCATACTTGCTGAATATGATCCGGTCGCCGGCCTTGACATCCAGAGGAACGAGCTTCCCATCCTCGTGTCTACCAGGACCTGCGGCAGTTACGCGCCCCTCTTGCGGTATTTCCTTGGCGGTGTCTGGAATGATGATGCCACCCTTAGATTTTTCTTCTTCCTCAATTCTTTGAACGATTACCCTATCATGCAATGGACGAACCTTTTTTGCCATTTTAGCCATAAAACCCCTCCTAGATAAAACGTAGTTTTTGTTATGTCCAACTGACTCTGTTGAATTGTAATCCTGTGTTTTTAAACGTCAAGGGGTTAGGCAGAGAATTTATCAAAAATTAGTACAAGGTTTCTTCCACTTATGCCGGGGAAAAAAAGCCAGGCGATGCAGGAATATATCATATCGGGAAAGGCCTTGACAGAAAGTGGATTTTAACGGATAGAAGAAGAAAATAAAGGAGCAAGGTACTCAATGATCAAGGTCTGGGGAAGGAAAGACTCGTCTAATGTCCAAAAAGTCGTCTGGTGTTGTGATGAGCTGGGAGTTGCCTACGAAAGAATCGATATTGGAGGGTCGTTCGGCGGGAATAAAGAAAAGCCCTATCTCGACATGAATCCCAACGGGGTGGTCCCTACAATCGCGGACGGGAAATTTATCCTATGGGAGTCGAACAGCATTCTTCGCTACCTTGTGGATAAGTTTGGCCAAGGGCAGTTGGTTTCCTCGACCCCTGAAGGGCGGGCTGATTCCAACCGCTGGATGGACTGGCAGTTGACCACGCTGGGTCCGGCTATGGTACCAATATTTATCGGCCTGGTTCGTACCCCAGAGGAGAGACGTGACCAGAAGGTCATTGAAAATGCGCGGCAAAAAGCCGTTAAAATATGGCAAATTGTGGATGATAAGCTGGCGAAAAACAGCTATCTGGCGGGTGACACACTTACCATCGGGGATATCCCCTCAGGCGTGTGGGCGTACCGCTGGTTCAACCTCCCGGTCCAGCGGCCCGAGCTGGTGCACCTTAAGGCGTGGTACGATCGACTCTGTAAACGGGCCCCCTATCAAAATCGCGTCATGATACCGATGACGTGAGCAACGTCCGCTTTATCCGGTTTAAGAGTTTACAACCCGCTTTTCCCGCGGGAGTCTTTTTTTAATAAAGATCTCTCCATGGGCCTTTGAGTCTTCAAAGGAATCGAGAAGTGATCGATATTTTTCAACGCTTGCGTAACGAAACGACGAGGTTCTACGCCCAATTTATCTCCTCCGAGAGAGCCGTCATCATAGCTACATCTGCCCTTGTCGGCATCGGGGCTGGATTCGGCGCGGTCGTATTTCGTTGGCTCATCAATTTCTTTAAAGAGTTAGCCTTTGGAGGAGGGAAAGCGGCCCTGTCGTTTTTGGGGCCGTTTTATGTCGTCTTAATTCCGGTCATTGGCGGACTCATCGTCGGGCCCCTGGTATTTTTTTTCGCTCGTGAGGCGAAAGGGCATGGGGTACCTGAAGTGATGGAAGCAGTAGCCCTAAAGGGTGGTCGTATCCGTCCTATCGTCGCCGTGATTAAGGCGCTGGCTTCCTCTGTGTGCATCGGCACTGGGGGCTCAGTCGGACGCGAAGGCCCCATCGTTCAGATTGGATCCGCCTTAGGCTCTACATTGGGCCAGACGCTTCGTCTCCCCGGCGAGGGCATACGAATCCTCGTCGCCTGCGGTGCCGCCGGAGGTGTCGCGGCCACATTTAACGTTCCTATAGCTGGTGTCATTTTTGCTCTGGAAGTTATCCTGCGTGAATTTTCTGCCAGGTATTTCTCCATGGTGGTCATCTCGTCGGTCACCGCTAGTCAGGTGGGGCGGGCGTTTCTCGGTGACTACCCGGCCTTTCAGGTGCCATCATACTCGCTTGTCAGCCCTTGGGAGCTCATTCTCTATGCATTACTGGGTTTACTGGCGGCCTTTGTAGCCTCAGGCTTCATTTTTCTCCTCTACGGGGCGGAGGACTTATTCGATTCCTGGAAAATTCCGGAATATCTAAAACCCGCAGTAGGCGGCCTGGGGGTGGGGCTGGTAGGGTTTTATGCGCCGGAGGTGTTTGGTGTGGGTTACGGGACTATCGAGAAGGCGTTGCAGAGCGACATGACGACGACGTTTATGATTACGTTGCTGATGGCGAAACTTTTATCCACGTCCTTAACCCTGGGGTCCGGAGGATCCGGCGGTGTCTTTGCCCCCTCGTTGTTCATGGGTGCGGTTTTAGGAGGGAGTTTTGGTAATATTGTCCACGGCTGGATGCCTACCTTGACAGCCCTACCGGGGGCCTATGCCCTTGTGGGGATGGCGGCGGTTTTTGCCGGGGCGGCCCGTGCACCTATCACGGCGATCCTCATTCTTTTCGAAATGACTCAGGACTACCGGATCATACTACCCCTGATGCTCACTACGGTTGTCAGTACGATGGTTTCTGCTCGATTGCGTAGAGAGAATATTTACACTCTAAAACTCAAGCGAAGGGGTGTCGAGATCAGGCCGCGCGAAAGCCAGAACCTGATGCGGGCGATACAGGTCGATGAGTCGATGACCCCGGTGGGTGAACTTCAAACGGTAACGCCCGAAACCTCTTTTGAGGCATTGGCAAAGCTTTTTCAGACCACCCACTCCCATGGATTTGCCGTACTCGATGAATGGGGTGGAATTTACGGGATTGTATCGATATCTGATCTGGAGCGCGCTTTGAAAAGAGGCCCGGCTACAGGAAACGTGAGGGATATCTGCACGACCGATTTGAAAACGGCCTATCCTGATGAATCCCTGGAAGAGGTCATTCGAAGGATAGGATCGCACGACATCGGGCGGATGCCGGTGGTTGAGCGAATGAATCCGAGTATCCTGGTAGGCATGGTTCAACGAGCCGATGTCATCCGTGCGTATACCCATGCAATGATGGATGACCAGGCACGCCGGGATCAAGTGGAGAGGTTAAGACTTGAGCAGGCTACGGGCGCTCAACTGGTCGAGTTCGACTTGAGCGAGAGCGATGCCGCAGTCGATCGTAAATTAGAGGAACTAAGGATTCCGCCTGATTGTCTTATTATCTCTATTCGGCGTGAGGGGAGGGTCGTCGTGCCGCGGGGTGAAACCGAATTACTGCCGGGAGATCACGTAGTAGCACTAGCTGCGCCTGGTAAGGTAGAGGATCTTAAAAAGTCTTTACTGCAATGAAAAATGGAGATCAATCACAGGGAAGAAGATACCATGTCAAAAGCAGAAGAAGGATCCAAGGCTAGGTGAGAGCGATGGCACAAGGATTAGAAGGCCTCGAACTCGTCGGCCTCTCGGCTCTCTGTCTCCAGCTGGATTGTGGTGTGCCTAATGTTAAATTTTTCGCTGAGGGTCTTCTCCGTCTCGGAGAGGACCTCCCTATGATCTCGATCTCCATTGACGACTGCATGGGCGCTGAGGGTAAAGACCCCGGAGGTCACAGTCCAGATATGGAGGTCATGGACTTTAAGAACTCCTTTGACGTTTTCCATGGCTCCTTGAACCTCGCTGAGGCTGATTCCCGCTGGCACGGACTGCATGAGAATGTCCACCGATTCTTTAATCACCCCCCAAGAAGTATAAAGAATGAGCCCCGCGATCAGGATGCTGATGAGAGGGTCTGCTAGATACCAACCGGTCGAGAGCATGATGAGTGCGGCGACGATGGCCCCTACCGAGGCTATGGCATCACCAATCACATGGAGAAAGGCGCCTCGTATGTTGAGGCTTTCCCGACGGGAGCTATAGAGGATAAGACCTGTGGCTACGTTTACCGCCAAGCCGATAGCAGCGATGACGAGCATGCCCAGGCTCTCAACCTGAGGAGGGCTGTAGAATCGTTGGTAGGCCTCGTGGGAAATGACCCCTACGATGAGCCAGAGAGTTAGTCCATTCACCAGCGCTGCTAAGATCTCCAGCCGGTAAAAACCATAGGTCTTTTTCATCGTTGCCGGGCGGCGTGATATTTGGAAGGCAAAGAGGCTCAGGCCCAGGGCAGATAGGTCTGAGAACATATGACCCGCATCAGAAAGTAGAGCAAGGCTGTTGGTTAAAATGCCCCCGATGACCTCAACCACAAAGTAGAAAGAGGTCATGGCAAGGGCAAGGACTAAGGGACGGCCCCTGTGGTTGGTTACCTCGACTGCCATAGTCCTCCTCTCAATATTTTGGTTGCCCTAAGGATAAACATTTTTTCATTGGTCTGTCCACATTGTGATGTCCACCGAGGGCTAGAGTGAATTGTTCGTGCTATTGAGGATGGTCCTTTTTCCGTGCCCTTCAGCCAACAGTCTGTGGCTAGAGGTGAATGAGGCAGTGATTTGCGATGGGGGCCAGGCTCTGGGTACTTTTCAAAAATAGTAGAAAAAGGTGGGAGTGCAAAAAACAATAAGTATAAGGAAATATCGGAAGCAGGATGATTTGAATACGCGTAAATTGTCAGAATTCCTTTCGATGAGAGAGGGCCGGTAATTCACTTCGCACTCTGGCCAAGTAGCTCAAGTCGATCTCGCCAAAAATCAGTCCGGGACTATCAGGGGCCCGGTCCAAGATCTTTCCCCACGGGTCCACAATCATCGAGTTGCCGTACGTGTCCATGCTATTCGGGCCATGCCCCACTTGGTCCGGGGCAATAATGTAAACCTGATTTTCAATGGCCCGTGCGCGCAGAAGAGGCTCCCAGTGAGCTTCACCGGTGAGCGTGGTAAAGGCTGACGGGATAAAAATAATTTCAGCTCCTCTTTCCACGAGACGGCGGTAGAGTTCTGGAAAACGTAGATCGTAGCAAATCGTTAATCCCATGGGACAGAACTCAGTTTCGGCTACAACGACTTCTTGCCCAGCCTTACGGCTCTCCGACTCCGAGATGGACACACCGTCTGTCAACCCCACATCAAAAAGATGAATCTTGCGGTAGTTGGCGAGCAGTTTACCTCGGGGGTTAAAGAGGATACTCGTGTTATAGACTTTGTTCTCACCCGCTACGGCTTCAAGGATTGAGCCTGAGAGGAGGTGGATACCGAGCTCTCGAGCCAGGCTGGCCATTAGACTGGAGGTGTGCCCAGGGATTGGCTCTGCAAATGCCCGTTGCTCCTCCTGTGGCCCCCTCCAGTTAAAAACCTCAGGCAGAACGACCAGCTTTGCCCCTTTGGCACAGGCCTTACGCACCCAGTTTTCAGCCTCTTTCAGATTCGTCTCCTTGTCCGAGGAGGCCAGCATTTGTACGGCGGCAGCGAGGAACTTCATGGTTGTCCGGAACCGTTCCTGTCTCCTTTACTAGCGCTTGAGAAAGACGGGACAAGGACTTTTTCTGAGGACGTATTCTGTGGTGCTGCCGATGACCAACTCAATAATTCGTCGATGTCCGTAAGCGCCAATGAAGAGAAGGTCGAAGCTGAAGTTCATCAGATAGTCCACGATCTTTTGTTCGGGATAGCCTTTTGCGATCTCGTAACGCACCTGTATGCCGTAAGAGCCGAGATAAGATCTTGCCTCCCCAAGAACCCTATCCGCTATTCTCTCTTCTTTAGGGACGTACAGAACGGTAAGAGGGAGATCAAGCTGGGTACAAAATTCTGCTGCTGATTCCATCGCGGAGCTAGCCCTCTGGCTTCCGTCATAGGCCAGAATGGGGCGCTCAATTATCTTGAACCTCTTGGTCGATACGAAGACAGGCCGGGGACATTTTCGGGTGACGCCATCTGCTGTGCTTCCCAGCAGACCGGTGGAGAACTCCTCGTTGATGCCCCGGTGGCCTAGGACCACCAAGTCCGCCACTCTGGAGCGTTCACAGATTTCGTTGGCGATGATGCCCATGTCGAGGAAGGCCTCGTGCCTCACCCCTTTCTCGCTGCATCGTTGCCTAAACTCCTCGAGCATGGACTTCCCCCTCTCTTCTAAAACCTCACGCATCTTGGTCGAAAAATCGAGGTAAGGCTCGAACCCAAGGGAGCCCGAAATATCGTGGAAGAATGTCCCCTCTATGGAGACCGTGTCGATGACGTGCTGTCCAAAAAGGGTACCGTTGAAATTTTCTGCAAGCCACAAGCTGTACTCCAGGGCAGCCATGGCATGGTCCGATCCGTCTATGGGCACCAGGATATTCTTAATCACAGATCCACCTCCTACGCCTTTTATAGCCGTTGAACGGTCTGAGGGGCTAGAACCTCTGGTTGCTCATGATAAAATATCAGGCAGTTCGATATTTTCAAGGCGGTTGTCCACCTGGAGACCGCCGGAACTTTACAGAATCTTGCATATGGGTGATAATCAGATTAGCACACCAAGGAGGTAACGGGCGAAATGTCGAAGACACAAAAGAAGTCCCAGGCACTGCTAGACGAGCTAATCGACTTTGCTCAAGGACACGAAATTGAAGTCCGCACTGAGAAGTTCCTGCGCGAGGTCGGGTACCATGTGCATAGCGGCAGTTGTCGTCTGGGAGGGAAAAAGCTCATCATCCTAGACCGAGATCTCCCTGTTAGGGAGCAGGTTCATCTTTTGGTAGACGAGGTACGCAGATCCCTTCCTGATCCCAGTGTGCTCCCCCCCCATCTAAGTTCAATTCTGTAGGCAGTCGCAAAGGGTTGACGAGAAAATAAAGAAGGTCCTTGGCCACTCAGGGTTGAGCTTTTCTGAGACGATCTACAGCCTGTCGGATCCTTTTGATTGCCTCGTCGAGTTGCTCAATTTTCGTGGCGTAGGAGAGACGGATGAACCCTTCCGTGCCAAACCCAGACCCGTTGGTTGTAACCACTCCGACCTCCTCCACCAGGTATTTAGTAAATTCCAGAGAGGCCATTTTTAGCTCCCGGATGTCCGCAAAGATATAGAAGGCCCCCTGTGGGGGGATGCAGTGTATGCCTGGAATGCTGTTAAGGCCCTTCAAAAGGAATTGCCTGCGCAGATCGTATTCTTTAATCATTTCTTGAATACAGTCCTGTGAACCTTCGAGAGCGGCCACACAGGCTTCTTGGGCTGCAGCGTTTGCACAGATATTTACGGTGTGGTGATACTTGAGAAATTGGAGCAGGGTCTGGCGAGGTGCGGCAATATAGCCTACCCTCCACCCTGTCATCGCGTATGTCTTCGAAAAACTGTTGACCAAAATCACCCGCTCCTTGGCGTTTGGGAAGGAGACCAGGCTCCAGTGGACCTGATCTCCGTAGACATACTTTTCGTAGACCTCGTCCGAAATGATAAAAAAATTCCTCTTCTCTGCAAGGTTCACCAACTGGGATAGAATTTCTTTTCCGTAGACGCCTCCGGTCGGGTTGTTGGGCGAGTGCAGAACGAGTGCCTTGGTTCTCTTCGTTATGTGCCGCTCAATGGTCTCTAGGTTCGGAGTGAAATCTTCCTCACTTTTCATAGGGACAACAACGGGGACACCACCTGCTAACAACACATTCGCTAAATAGGGGGGGTAGTAAGGCGACAGCAGTACAACCTCATCCCCCGGGTTGACTGTACACATAATCGCGATGTGGAGCGCTGCTTGTCCCCCCGCAGTGATAAGAATTTCATCCTCAAAACTGTACTCTGCGTGATTCTCCTTTTGGATCTTTTGCGCTAGGAGCCGTCGGAGTTCAGGGATGCCTCGGTCGGAGGTATAATGGGTGGACCCTCCGGTGAGGGCCTTCTGACCCGCTTCAGCAATATGGGGTGGAGTATCAAGATCGGGCTCCCCAATGTGAAGATACAAGCAGTCTGATCTCTTGGCTGCCAGGTCCATTATGCTGTAAAAGGGAGATCGCTCCAGCGATAAAATTCTCTGTGCGAGCATAGGGTTGCTTCTCCTAGATTAACTTGATGTCATAGTAACCGTTGGCAGAGACAGCCAAAGTTGGCTCAACCTCAGGTGACACGGATCTTTTTAGCCGCCTCAATTCCGATAGAGAACTCATCCTTTCCTACTTTAAGGCTCATAATTCCAAGCGAGGGGGCGTTGTCGAGCACATGAACCATGGCCCCTGGCATCAGCTTGTGCTCCAGCAAGTAACTGAGGAGGCGGTCATCTCTCTCCCCCATCTCGCTGATGCACTGGAAAACCACCT
>JAZFYO010000167.1:0-3764 GCA_036443615.1 Binatia bacterium
GCCTGAAGGTGCCGGATGAGTTGGAGGCACTCATCGCCCGGCGGGATTATGAGCTCGTGGTTGAGGCCGGCCCTCTCGTCCCCGAAGATTTTGTCGATGCCTTCGCTTGGGCCGGCACTCCACAGGAGGTTGCTAGACAGATCGGTAGCGTCGCGGACATGGGAATCCGACGTGTCGGCTGCTGGGTCTTACCCCCGCCGAGGGGGGACCTGGAATCAGTTGTGAGGCTCTTGGCTCAGGAGGTGATCCCGAAGGTCCGGGACAGGAGGGCCACTCCCTGAAAAGGAGGCAGTTGCATTGAATTCAGGCTCTCGCTTTCCCAGTCAGGCGAGACCGACGGCTTTTTGGTAATAAGAGAGATCGACGTACTTTTCCGCAGGTGGAACAGGACGGGCCAGGTAGCCCATGTCGGCGCGTAAATCCAGCGCCGCTGTGATTCCAGGGAAATTAAGCTTGGCCTTGGGGTAGATCCCGTCCTTGGGATCCAAAAGCGCAGCTAAGGTCTTTTGCGCCGAAGACCCCTTAATGCCATTGTGCTTGGCGAGGAGGTCCAGACAACCTTGCCGATTGCGCGGGTCGAAACACCACCTTGTCGCCTCCACGTATGCCTGGATGTAGTGGACCAGTGTGGCGGCATTTTCCCTTGCCCACCCTCGGCTTGCCGCCCCGCATGTAGCCTGATAGACAGGCATCATCTCACTACCCTTGGCTAGCAGGTGGCAGTCGGCTTCAAGGGCGTTACTGTCATAGGGAAGAGTCAGAAGGGTCCCGGCAAATCTTCCCTCCAATAAGGCACGGTAACGGGTTTCCACTCCCCCAACTTCAATCAGGTCATAGTCCTTCGGGCCGAAACCGTTTGCCCGAAGCTCCTTCTCCAGAATGAATACAAAGCCGGTCGTTCGAGCGTCCACCGCGAGGGACTTTCCACGGAGCGATTTTATATCCTTGTGCTCTGGTGAGCCCACCAGACTGAGAAGCCCGCTGTGAAGCCCCATGAAGAGGAAAAGGTCCGATCCTGCCTTGTCCCCTCCAGTCGGGTTCTCCACCTCGGCCACCACATCGTCTGCCGCCGTGTGGCCGAGATGGAACTCTCCAGTCTTTAGCGCTTCGCAAAGGTTGACGGACCCGGGCGTGTACGCGACTTCCACCTTCAGGCCGTGGCGCGAGAAATGGCCACCCTCTATACCCACGTGAACGGGGAGGTTGTACGCTGCGCGAAATTGGATGAGTCGGAGCGTGGTTTGAGAGTTCATCTAGACAACTACCCCATTACTCTAGGGAGGAGAAAATGTCCATCTCTGTCCGGACGGACCGCAAGTTGACAGCCCTTACTCCACGGTGGGAGAATCCTGCCCATCCATGACGAAATACCTCTTCTGCACCTGTCCAAAGTGCAAGGAATAGCTGGGTGTCTTTGTCTCTGATCTTCCTGAACCGAAGTGGGAAATCCGGCTTGACGCTGATTGTGTTAGGTGTGGCTTTATACTACCCCGGAAAATTGTCTTGGGCAATTGAAGAAAAGAGTTGATCCACAACAAATGATCCGTATGACTTCTCTAGCCCACTCTCAGAAATTCATTGAGGAAGATGTCTTTCGAGTATGAACTTAACGTTTGTATCGATAATTGTACTTGAGGTGGTCTTTCTTGGAGGCATGGTTACCCACCTTGACTATTTCAATGGTTCACCATACTGGCAGTGGAAGTGGCGGCAAATATCTTACCTTCGGACGGCGTCCTATCTGTCCTTGCCATTAATTCTATATATCTACGCACTCTTCAAAACCGAAACGGTTAAAGATCAAATAGGGCCTTGGAAGATACTTCCCCTAACTTATGGCCGCAAATCTCCTCTTTCAAGTCATGGGAATCGCTTCGGATCCCGATTCTTTCGAATTAGTAGCATCAATTGTGACGTCGAGAAACGCAACCACTTACTTTTATGACGCCAATAAAATAAGTGATATTTTCTTTTTCCTGGCAAACTTTCACGCACTCGAACTGTGTTGTCATTCTGCAGTCCATCCTCCTGGACCCATTTTATTTTACTACATAGTGATTCAGGTATTCGGGGCTGATGCAGGGGCCTATATTGGCGGATTTACAGTAGCCTTAATGGCAAGCATAGGAGTTCTTGTGCTTTATCTCTTCTCATCACTATGGACTGAAGACCCAAAGACCCGCTTAACGATATGCACCTTCTATGCCTTGATTCCGGGTTTGGTCTTATTCTTTCCACAATTTGATCAGGTCGACCCAATCTTTTCTATGCTGATGATCTATTTTTGGGAGATGTCTCTGAGAAAATCAACTCATAATGGAATATATTTTGGCTTGTTTCTCTTTATTTCTACTTTTTTTGTCTACAATCTGCTGGTAATCGGTGTCTTTCACGTCCTCTCAGCAATTGTATTTCTATTATCGGATAGAAATATCACGGCAAGATTTTGGATCATTGTGAGTGCAAGCATAACGGCAATAAGCACGGTCGTTATCTGCTTTATGGCCTTGTACTTGGTAACGGGTTTTAACCCTGTGGCTTCATTTGGAGATGCACTTGAGCAGCAATCCCGTAATAATATTATTGCTAACAGACCTTATGGATATTACCTTCTCTATAATTTTTACGAGTTTTTTCTCGGCTCTGGAATTATTGGATTACCACTTCTGTTAAGTTTCGTTAGGAGAACCGTTAGAGACTTAAAGGCAATGGAGAAACACGTAATCCTATCTTACATTGGTTTAGCTACGATACTTATTGTAGACCTAACGGGGTTATTGCATGCAGAAACTACTAGGGTATGGCTATTTTTACAACCGCTAATTCTGATACCCGCCTGCTTAGAACTTATCCGACTCGGCAAGGTTCATCGCTGGATCTTATTTTCAATGCTGTGGATCAACGTAGTGGTGATTAAAAGCAATATATGGTTCGTTAATCCATGACCAGCAGGAGATCATTACTCGATTAGGGATCTCTTTTTACCTGATAAAGCCGATGCTTGGACATACGTCTAATGACAGAGGTCTCCATCTGGCTGCAAGTTTTTCCAACGACTCGTAGGATGAGTTGTTCAATTGCGACTTGGAATGAGATAGGAGTGTTTTTTTTCTTTAGATTATTGGGTAACCCCGCGGCTTGCCGCGGGCACAAAACCGATGGGCTTTCCACAGGGGAGAAGCGGTAGCTCTTCCCTTTGGTCGACCGCGGGGTTCAAACCCTGTGGTCGATATAACTTGATTGACTCTGACAGTGCTCTGCCCAAAACCCTAATTAGTGGTCATGTTGACATCACAGTCTGTTATCAGATATTTTTTCTGCCTTTGCTCCCCTGGGCAGAATTTCGAATCTACTTTTTTCTGGAGGTGGGATGAAAATTGATCGGAAGACGCTGGAGAAGGTTTGGGCAAAGGTGGACAAGAAGGAGTTGGTCTCCCTTGCCATGGAGCTGGTGAGCACTCCCAGCACCACGGGGAGCGAGGAGGCAGCGGCGAAACTCCTGGTGAATTGGCTCAATGAGCGCGACATCCCCGCCTTTTATCAGGAGGTTGAACCTGGTCGAGGAAACGTGGTCGGGCGCCTGAAAGGTTCGGGGGGCGGTCCCACACTGTTGTACAACGGCCACCTGGATACCGCTCTCTCGGGTGATCCCGAGGACGCCCTCTTCGCCGGTCGTATCAAGCCCGAGTGGAGGGCGTTCGCCCGCCGCGAGGGCAACCTCATCTACGGTAGCGGGATCATCAACGACAAGGGTCCCCTATGCT
>JAZFYO010000168.1:0-2935 GCA_036443615.1 Binatia bacterium
TTGGACCCTCCCACTCGCTCGAACTCACCCTCTTGAAGGACCCGCAGGAGCTTCGATTGTAGATCCAGCGGCAGGTCGCCGATCTCGTCCAAAAAGATGGTCCCGCCATTGGCCAGCTCGAATCGACCGATCTTCCGTGCGAGGGCTCCTGTGAAGGCCCCCTTCTCATGGCCAAACAGTTCACTCTCGATAAGGCCGGACGGTAGGGACGCGCAGTTCACCTTCACTAGCGCCTTGTCCTTCCTCGGGCTCAGGTTATGCACAGCACGGGCAACCAGCTCCTTCCCCGTTCCGGTCTCACCGAGGATCAGTACGCCGGCATCGGTGGGAGCGACCGTCTCCACGGCCTTTAACGTTCTTTTAATGGCCTGTCCTTGCCCGATGATCTCTTCGAAGTTATGCAGGGTCTTGATTTCCTCCTGGAGGTATAGGTTTTCCTGTTCAAGCCGAGCTTTGAGCTGGGCTATCTCCTCGTAGGCCTGCATGTTCTCCACAGCCAGAGCGATCTGCTTCACAACTTCCTGGAGAAATTTGGCATCATCTTCGGAATACCGATCGGGTTCTTGACTCCCGATGTTCAAGGTTCCGATGGCCGTCCCCTTAGCCATCAGTGGGATCACAATTACCGAGCGGATCCCCTCCTCTAGCAGGTGATCCTCAGGGAGTAAGCCATGCTCTTCCTTTAAATCGCGGATTCTGAGAACCCGCTTCTGTTCTAGTACCCTCCCGACTCTGCTCCCCTCCCGCGGAATTTCTGCCCCAACAGGAAGGACCCGTCTCGCCGGTGAAATACCTGTCAGGGCATAAACTCTTAGAATGTCCCTCATCGGATCGTGTAGTGTGAGGCTGGCACGATCGAAGCTGAGAGACTTGCGCAGGGCCTGGGTAACTGCCTTAAAAAGTGATTCCCGATCGAGGTTGGCGATAATGGCGTTATTGATCTCAAGTAGGACGCGTTGTCTTTCCTCGGCCTGGCGGAGTTGGGCGGTGCGCTCCTCTACAAGTCGCTCCAGATTATCCGAGTAATGCCTCAGCGCATCCTCCGCCCGCTTACGCCCTGTGATGTCACGGATCATAGCGATCAAGCAAGTTCTGCCTGCAATATCGATAACGGATGCGGAGATCTCAGCTGGTATGGTGTCGTCTGACTTGGTCATGCAGGTGAGTTCATTAGTCCACCCGTACCCTTTATCAAAGACCGACTGTGCAAAGGCCAACAGCTGAGGCATCTCTTTCGGATGTATGGCAGTGATGGGCGTGGATAACAACTCCTCGCGCGAATACCCTAGCATCACACACGCCCTAGGATTGACGTCAAGAATTTCTCCCCGCGCTGGGTCAATGACAAAAATCGCATCGTTGGAGTAATCAAAAATTTTGCGGAGCCGCTCCTCACTCTCTCGCAGGGTCTCACCTGCTCGCCCCCGCTCGGTCTCAGACTGCCTTAATACTGCCATCTGATCACGAAGCGACTCCAATTCCTGAGCAAGCTGTTCTTTCGTCTTCTCCCCGTCTTTCATCCTGAACCTGGCTCATTCCATCATAACCTGCATCCTTTACTACCTCAATTACTAAGGAGTTTTCTAGTAAGGTGCCATCAGGCGACCGAGGGGCGAGTCCTGGAGAGCGCGTGCACACGAACGTAGAGGTTGCGTTCTGACCCGGGCTGTAGGAATAGCCACCCCTAGAGTGGACGGGGTGGTGGTCACCAAGGCACAGGCCCATTGACCGGGCTCGGAAGAGCTCGGCCCGACGGATGCCGGCTTTCAGGGAAATGTCACCAGTGAAGATACTATTGAACTGATTAATAAAACTTGCAAGTTATACGAAAGACTTACTCCCAGAGAACCTCATTCGGTAAAGTGCCTGAAAATGACCGAATCCATGCGAATGGAACGGAAGAGAAACCATTGGTCCCAGGGAGACGAAGCTGTAATCTGCGGGATTTTTGTTAGCATCTTGCTGCACAAGCGAGTCAGGAACATGCCCTACATCATTGGCACCGCCGGGCACATCGACCATGGCAAGACAAGCCTCATCAAAGCCCTCACAGGTCTTGACACCGACCGGCTCAAGGAGGAGAAGGAGAGAGGAATATCCATTGATTTAGGCTTCGCCCCGTGCCTTTCTGTGTAATCTCGGCCATACAGACCTTCCTTGACGACGTGCTAGTCATTGAAAGCCTAAGCTGCTGCTGGAGAGAGAGGACTCGACTGCAGTCACTATTTTTAGAGAAACGCTATTTAATATGAGGTGTTGTGTCAATCCAGTTCACCTGGGGTCGGCTTGCAGGCATAGTTGTTGGTCGCGCCTCCTTTACAACCATGCCGTGGTCAGTAGGCTTTTTTGCCTGAGGAATTCCGGATTGAATAGCTTGCATTGGTAGTGTTGACCGCCATCGGCGATGATGGTGACGACGGTATGTTCAGGACCGAGCTACTTAGCCAGGCGGATGGCGCCGGCTACGTTGACGGTGGTACCACCAACAAAAGTCATGCTTGATCCGATGTTCATCGCCGCCCGAACCCACCGACCAACAACCCTGCCGCAAAAAGTGGTATCCAGCGCAGATCAGATTACACCCTCATCGCATGGCGGCTTAAAAATGTTGCCCATATTTCTTGTCCCTCACTATGTGAGCAGAACCCTATAACCCCCATTCACCTCCCTCACATCGTCAAGATCACGTCAATACGGCACGGCAAATCCGCCAATTATACTATCGGCCTGCCACGCGAGTCCGCAGAAGTCGAGGCACCAGGCAGATGAGGCCGGATGTGCAACAGCAAATGCTCCTTAGGCATTGCTCCCACAAGACGCTTTACCAGCTGCCCGTCCTTAAATAGTATCAAGGTGGGGATGCCTAGGCTACCATACCGCGTCGCGATCTGGTTGTTCTCATCCACTTCCACCTTTGCGATTTTTAGCTGGCCGT